>CAZZPR010000041.1:0-27886 GCA_964655655.1 uncultured Desulfobacteraceae bacterium
TTGAAGATAGTATTATTAAACCTGTTAATTTATCAACTGCGAAACTTTAGTTATACATTATAAGTATTTTTTATTTTAGCCGAAAAACACTATCTTCTTCTTGCCGGTTCACGGTTAAGGCTTTTTCCTTTCAAGCCTTTCTATCCTTTCAACCGGAGAGGAATGAGAATAGTAAAACCAGGAGTAAAAGGGATGAGGCATAAGATTGGCCAGGTTGTCTGAACTCAGCCTTATCAGTGCGTCTTTCATCGGTCCCGCTTTCCCTGTTAATTCAACCGAAAAATCGTCCGCCTCCTTTTCAAATTTCCTGGAAAGAGCGGTTGCCGCGGGACTCAAGAAATAGGGCACCGGGCTTAACACCGCGGCAACCAAAAAAAGACCCGCATACACCACCTTGCCTTCAAACCCGAAAGTGCTGTACAACAACGGCCAGTCAAGCATCTTTGCCAGAATAAAGACACCTATAAGGCTAAAGACTTCCATAAGCACAATCTGCTTGGTGATATGTTTTTTAATCCAGTGTCCTGCCTCGTGGGCCAATACCGACAATATCTCCTGCTCCGGGTGTTTCTTCAGAAGCGTATCGAAAAGCACAACCCTTTTGGTTTTTCCCAGCCCTGTAAAATAGGCATTGGTATGCGTGCTTCTTCTGCCCGCGTCCATCTGGAACACGCCTTTTACAGCCAGGCCCGCCTTTTTCATTGTTTCGGCTATCCTGTCCTCGAGTTCCTTATCCGGTATAGGCTCAAATTTATTGAAAATGGGGGCGATGAACACCGGATACAGCCACATTATCAGAAACTCGAAGGCGGAAATGACGATCCAAGCCCAGATCCACCACGTCTGGCTGAAATGGATTATCAATTCCAAAACCAGGAAAACAAGGATACCTCCCAACACAAAGGAAAGGGCCAGGCCCTTGATCCAGTCTGCGATCCACAATTTTAGGGTCCTTAGATTGAAACCATATTTCTCCTCGATAACAAAAGTATCATAGAGATCAAAGGGAATGTCCAGCAAGTTGAAGATCAAACCCAGCATTGCGAAAAACAAGAGGCCGCTCACAACAATCCCCATATCCCACCGGCTTATATAGTGGACAAGCCAGGGCAGAAAACCGGTTAATAAAACCAAAATCAATAAGGCCTGTTCAAACAATCTGGAAAAAATTCCAACCCTTCCGGTGTCCGTGGTATAGGCAGCTATATCCGAAAATTTTTTTTCGTCAACTTTCCCCTGGAATGCCTGCGGCACCCGGCCTTTGTGCCTCCTAAGATAGAAAATATTCACCAGGTCCAGGGCCACCTGAAATGCGGATTTGAATACAAACACTGCAAGATATGTTATCAGCAATGGGTTGCACTGAATCATAATATTCGTGTCGTTAATATAAAAGCTGGTTTTCTTTAGGGCTTTCAGCTTTCTTAGGGGTTGCCCTGAAAATCCAAAAAATACTGGAATTATTGGTCGGAAGGTTTATCCCTCTTCCACCTGATCCCCTCGTTACAGAGATCAATTATTTTGCACTCACCGTGTCTGGGCCTCCTGGCCACACACACGGCCCTTCCGTGGAGAATAAGCAGATTGGAGAAAAGTCTCCATTTATCCCTGGGCACTATATCCATCAGGTCGAATTCCACCCTGGTGGCATCCTTGTTCTCGGTCAGCCCTATCAACCTGCTCAGCCTCAGTACATGAGTGTCCACCACCATCCCTGGAATACCGAATGCCTCCGAGAGAATGAGGTTGGCGGTTTTTCTTCCGACCCCGGGCAGGGATACAAGTTCATCCATGGTTGCAGGCACCTTCCCCCCGAACCTATCCACAAGTTCGGAGGAAAACGCCTTAATGGATTTGGCCTTGTTCCGAAAGAATCCAGTGGGCCTTATATCCTTCTCCAGCTCCACCGGGTCCGCCTGTGCATAGTCCATTGCGGTTTTATATTTCCTGAACAGGACTTTGGTCACCATGTTGACCCTTTGGTCCGTACATTGGGCTGAAAGAACGGTTGAGATCAAAAGTTCAAGCGGATTATTAAACCGGAGGGCGGTCTTTGCATCAGGATACACCTCCGTCAGAATACGGATTATCTTCTCTGCTCTCTCTCTTATATCATTCATTATTCTCTCTTGGTAAACCCCCCGGGTGATTTTTTATTTTAAGGGTTTTAAATTGGCGTGGCAGACCCATTGCCACCCCCTGTCGGTTTCCATCCATGCACTAAGCCTCGGTGCAGGTTTCACCGACAGGCGTTTGTTTTTAATAGTCTCCCCGGCGGACACAAAATAAGTTACAATAAGAACGGCTCCCTTCCTTGTGACCTTGAAGTTGCTCAGGGTATATTCTCCCAAATTCAGCCCTTTGATTAACCGAATCTCCGTTTCCCGGTCACGTGCGCCGTCTTGATGCACGGATTGAAAACCCGGGGCAATCTTGCTTTCAACGGCCTTCCAATCTCCTTCTTTTATATCCGCCCAAATTCCTCGCTCCAGTTTCTCGCCGAGGCTGACTTCGCCTGTGGCACCCCCGGGGGCCACGATCAAAAGGTATGCAGCCAGAAAGCCGCATATAAAAATCGTACCACGTTTCAAATTCCTCATTTTTCCCTCCTTTTATTGGCCTTTTGAGTCATTATTAATTTCCGTTATTCGGGATTTAATCAACTCATATTTTTAAAAGATGGTGGCGCTTTTCGGGTTACAAATAATGTCATGTTTTGCCAAGATATCCATCCATTTCCAATATTTATGTCCACAAGGCAATAAGGGCCATCAACCCGAATGCTGCAACCGTTAGCATAAATTTCAGCCACTGTTGCTCTCCCTTTTTAAATACTTCCTCTATAATATCCAGGATAGCAATATAAAGGAATGTTCCTGCTGCCAATGCATCAAAAATCGCTTCGGCCTGGGTAGCTGCCGTGCTCGTTGCCGCTGCCGCAAAGGCCGTCCCCAAAACGATCCCCAGAGGTGTCATAAAAGAAAAAAAGGTAATGGTCCCTACCAGCCTGCGCGACGGGATTTCGGCGTTTTTCAGGCTTACGCTAAGCGCAAAGGCAGCGGAACTTTTATGGGCAATTATGGCGATGAATATAACGGCAGAAGAGATCAACGTCTTTTCAAGCCCCAGCGACGCACCTGCGATAATCGAATGAACGGAGAGTACGAGCAACAATACAAATGGATATACGGCTCGCCCCTGGGACATGGCGTTTATAGCCTTTCCGCGAATCAATACCTTTTCAAGTAACAGCACCAGAAGGAACCCGCACGCGCACCCGAGCGATGCAAAGGGATAATCCAGGTTGCCTGCCAGCGATTTGAACTTCTCATTTGCATCCGGTAGCATATGAATAAGGCCCGCACCCAGGAATATGCCCCCTGCAAAGGCATTGCCGAGCGACAATAGTCTCCGGCCCCGCTCCGAAACTCCTATTTTAGCCGGGGTCAACCCCCCGGCCAGGCCCCCGAAGATAATGAGCAATATGGCCGCTAACTTGAATAATAAAATGTCCATGGACTTTCTCCCTCTTTTTTATATAGAGGAAAGTTATATCAGTTGGGAAAGGGTGTCAACTTTTTGAAAAAAAGTATCTGAGCGTAGTGGGGAATCAAAATATGGCGATTTATCCCCCTGAGGCGGTTTCCTTCAGCACGGATTCAAGCCGGTGGGTAAAAATGGATTCGTCTACAAATGATTCTATTCGTAAATCTCTCTGCTCTTCTCCGTCCGGGCCCAAAAAGACAATTGTGGGTATACCCCTGATATTATATTTTTTTATCAAATTCATATATTTAGGGTTTCGGCTTGTCAAATCCACCCTTACGGCAACAAACTCCTGACTTAGGCTTATCACTTCCGGGGTTGAAAATATCTGTGTGTCCATGGCCCGGCATGGTGCACACCACTCCGCATAAAAATCAATCATTATAGGCTTGTTCTCCTCCGCAGCCTGGACAATGGAGGACTTGTTATAGGAAACCCATTGGATTTCCTCGGGCTGCCGGAGTGTAAGTGTAAGGCAGACAAGGCCCCCGCACACCAAGGCAATTCCAACAATCTTTTTGGCATAAGAAAAAAAACTGAGGCTCCGGCCTGTCTTGTCCAGCCAGCCCAGGTGAACCCCCGCCGCCAAGGCCAAGCCGGCTAAAAGGGCGGCTTTAGCAAAGTCGTTGCGAATCAGGTACCCCAGCATAAAGGCCGCCATTCCGAAAAGTACCCAGCCCATAAGCTTTCTAACCCATAGCATCCAATCCCCGGATCTGGGCAGCCTGATCATTAAACCGGAAAAGACCGCCAATACAAGCAGGGGGAGCCCCATACCCAAACTGAGTACAAAAAAATAGAGAAAACCCAGAAATGCGTCCCCTTTTTGTCCCACGTGCACCAGAAGGCCCAAAATAAAAGGTCCCAGGCAGGGTGCTGCAATTATACCCAGAGTAAGACCCATAAATAATGTCCCGAAAAGACCTCCGTATTGCCTGGAGGCAAATCTTGTGAGACCGGAGGGCAATCTTATCTGCCAGAATCCAAAAAAGCTAAGACCCATGGCCACCATCACGCAGGCTACAAAAATCAATACAGCCGGCTTTTGCAGTGCATAGCCGAGCATTCCACCCGAAAGCGCAGATGATAGGCCCAGCAGGGAGTTGGTGGCGGCCAGGCCAAGTATATAAACCGATCCGTGCAGTATGGTGTGCCCCCTTATCTTTTCGCCCTTCCCCCCGAAATAGGAGATGGTTATAGGTATAAGAGGATAAACACACGGAGTGAGGTTCAGGGCCAGGCCCCCTAAAAATATGACAAACAGGGTAAACCAGATGCTCATGGCTTTTTTGCTGGACTGCGGGCCTGACTCTATGTCTGATTTTGAGGCGGCAAGATGTACCTGTGTATTACTGGGAGAAAATGCAGCCTTAGAGTATTGATAATTCCGGGTTTCTTTTGCAACAGGTGCGGGGTTTTTTGCGTTAAGTAAAATCCCTGACCGAACCTTATAGCCTTCATCCCGGGCATATGAAACCTGCAGGCTAAAACAGGACACAATAAATGCACCCATGAACCCGATAAAAATCGGCCAGCTTTTTAAACAAGTACAAACTTTTTTCGACATGTAAAAGATACCGCCGGAAAACTCTACAGATGAGTATTTACCAAGTATTTGAAGGAAATTTCAAGATTTTGTCCGAGGGGAATGACCCCTCGGACAAAAATCATTGGAACTAAAACAGGCCTTGAACCTTGCCTGTTTCTGTGTCGACATCGACTTTTCTGAACGCCGGATTTGAACTTGTGCCCGGCATAAGGCTGATTGACCCGGCACATGGGCACAGAAACTTGGCTCCGGAATAGATCAATACGTCCCTTATGGGAAGGGTCCAGCCCTTTGGAACACCTTTTAATACCGGGTCATGGGTAAGGCTCAAATGGGTTTTTACCATCATGGTAGCGTATTCATCATAACTGGGATCTTCCTCCAGCATCTTTGCCTTCTTTTCCGCTTCCGGTGTCCAGGATACACCGCCAGCACCATAAACTTCCTTGGCGATCTTATCGACCCGGTCTCGAAGCTTCATATCGAGTGGGTATAGGTAATCGAAGTCAACGGCGTCCTCGGTAGCATCCTTAACAGCGTCCGCGAGTTCCAGCGCTCCATCTCCCCCGTCGGCCCAGTGGGTAGAGAGTGCGCATCTGGCTCCCGCCTCCTCGGCAGCCTTCCTTACCATGGCAATCTCATCCTTGGTGTCGGTATGGAACGCATTGATGCATACAACAGGATTGATCCCTGATTTCTTTATCACGTTTATGTGATGGATCATATTGGGAAGACCTTTCTCCAGGAGACCAAGATTTTCCTTGGTATACTCTTCAGGGAGTTTAAGGCCTGCAACCACCTTGGGTCCGCCGCCATGCATCTTCATGGCCCTGATCGTAGAGGTCAGGACTGAAACATGGGGTTTGAGTCCGCTGAAACGGCACTTGACATTCCAGAACTTCTCAAAGCCTATGTCCGCGGCAAAGCCGCTCTCTGTGACGTGGTAGTCGAACATCTTCAGCCCGATGCGGTCCGCAATAATAGAAGACTGTCCTACCGCGATGTTCGCAAAGGGGCCTGCGTGAACCATGCAGGGCTGGTATTCGGCAGTACTCATGAGAGTAGGATTGATCGTGTTTCTCATCCAGGCCGTCATGGCGCCGCCCACCTCAAGATCGCGTGTGTATACTGGCTTTCCGCTCTTGTCAAATGCTATGGTTATGTTATCAAGCCTTTCTCGTAGGTCGGCAAGATCCCGAACAATAGAAAGAATGGCCATGAGCTCGGAGCCCACAGCGATCCCAAACTTGGACTGCATAGTAAAGCCGTCATACCGGCCGCCTAATCCTATCACGATATTTCTCAGTGACTGGGCGCAGAAATCCAAGATCCAACCCATCTCAACCCTCGTGGGATCGATATCGAGGCGGCGCATCTTGGTAAGCCTCTGCAACTGCTCATCATTATAATTTCTTTCGTGCTGCATCCGTGCGGTCAAGGCAACCATTGCCAGGTTGTGGGCATTCATGATATCGTTGATATCGCCGGTAAGGCCCATAGAGAACTCCGTCAGCGGTATAAGAAGCGCATTTCCGCCCCCTGCTGCCGTTCCCTTGATATTCATGGTAGGCCCGCCTGACGGCTGCCGGAGGCATCCGCCTACATTGAGGCCTCTTTTCCCCATACCTTCCATCAATCCCATGGAAGTGGTGCTTTTCCCCTCGCCTAAGGGCGTCGGGGTAATAGCGGTAACTTCTATGTACTTACCGTCCGGTTTATCCTTTAACCGCTCCATGATCTTGAGAAAGTCGAGCTTGCTGAGCCTTCCCATGGGAAGCATCTCGTCTTTCTTCAGATTTAATTTCTCCCGCCACTCTTCAGGCATCGGCATATTCTTTTCTGCCGCCTCCGAGATCTGCCAATCACTCATTTCAACTGCGTTGTAGGCCATGCTTCTCTCCCCCTTTTAAATTTATATTGTATCCTTTATCAATTAAAAAAACGGCCTTATAGCAGATGGCCGATAAATCAGGCTTTCTCCTAACATAGAAAGGAAATTGCGTCAAGGGTAAAGATTTACTCCTTTTTTTTAATGCTAACCAATTTTATCCCCTTTACCTGTTTCAACATGGCCCCTTCGGTTATACAGGCTACCATTTCATCGGGCTCCACTACCCTTGTTCCGCTTATTACATCAACTCCGTAATCAAAAAGTACCGGCGATAGCGGGCTTGTAGGCCCCACCATAACAACAAAACTATCCTTGCATAGTTTGATGAGATCGGAAAAGGTATGATTTATAAGCGAGGTACCTGTAATGCCGACGACATCTGCATAGGGAAGTATGTCCCCGGCGAATTCCGCGGGCAGATCATCTCCTCTGGGTCGCTGTTCCAGGACCCAAAATTTTCGGGCCATTTCCTTGAGCGCAGGGATCCAGGGGAAGTGGCCCACTACTGCGATGTTTTTACCTCCACCCTTTTCCGCCAGGATATCAAAGGCGTTTTCACTAACATATTCGCTCGCATTAATCTCTATAAGTGAATTAATGGCCGCCATGCCGATGGAGGCCTCCAGAAGATTGTCCGATTTGGCGTATTCTGCAAGCTCCAATGCGGCCTTGCCCCTTAAACTCCCTGCATCTTTAACTCTTCCGTGGTTGGGGTGATCCTCCTTGAAGCTGGAGGACATCCCCCAGTTCCGGGTCATCACCGCCGTCCAAAGGGCGCAGGAGTAAACCTCCCTTACCCTTTCGTCATATACGGATTTGTCCCTTGCCAGATAGGACAGTATGTTTTCGATAATCTCCACTCGCATTCTCCTTTACTGCCACAATTAATGACCACAGCAAAATTTTTGAATTTGGCTCCGGGCATTACTATTTACAGAAGGGACAAATAGGGACCGCGCATCTCCCACAATCAAGGCAAAGCCCGCCATGGCCCAAATCAAGGATTTCCTCCCTGGTAATTTCTCCTCCTGCGAGCACCACTTATCGGCCTGTCACAACAATGATATGATACATAGAGGCCCATGATAAAGGCTTTGTTATGGTGTCAACGTCTAAAAATGAAAGAAGATTCCGGGCCTCACGCTCGTACTTCGGCTTAAAATACACAACATTTTTAGAAAAATTGGATCGTGGTGCATAGTCGATTAATTTTATTTTGTAGCCCTCTCTTTCCAGCCTTTTTGCCGTAACCTTCGCGGAATTGAGGTTGCCGTCCCCGCTAAGGACCTTTATTTTTAGGTCTCCGATGTCCTTTTCTTCTTTTACGGAAGCAGGCTCTTTCGAGGAGGAGGCAGCTTTCAAGGATTGCTGCAGTTCCGCCAATTTCTCTTTCAGCTCCCGGTTTCTTTCCGAAACCCTCTCCTTTTCCTCCCTCAGCCTTTTCATCTCTACGGACAGGAGTCCTTTTTCCTCTCTGGTCTTGAAAACTTCTCTTTTGCTGTCCTCCCTTATCCTCCGGTTCTCCCTCCTCAGGATATCAATCCTTTTTTCCAGTTCCTTGTTTTCTCTTTCTGCCCTCTGCAAATCCGCCCAAATTTCCTTTTTGCTGGCCTTGAACCTTTCGATATCCTCTTCCGGGCTGCCGTCCATGTATTTAAAGGCGGTGCAGCCTTGGAAAAAAAAGCCCGCAGAGAGCAAGATGATCATAATAGCCCTTGTCATACTCTCCTCCTTATAATATTCCATTGCTCCAAAAACCGGGGTTTATACCTGGAAAGCCGGAAAATTACCGGCTTCGTCTATCAATCTCGCGTACCATGTCTTCCACAATCTGGCCGGGTGTCAAACCGGTAGTGTCGATTGATTTGGCATTTTCCGGCGTCCTGAGGGGAGCCAGTTTTCGGTTAATATCCTGGTGGTCCCTCTTGATAAGGGCCTTTCTTACATCCTCTATTGAAATGTGCTCGCCCCTATTTTTTCTTTCCCTGAATCTTCGGTCTACCCTTTCCTCCAAAGATGCATCAATATAAAATTTATGCCTTGCGTCAGGAAACACCACTGTCCCCATATCCCTGCCTTCAGCAACCATAGGGCCGCGAGAGCCGATTTTTCTCTGAAGCCCGGTCATCGACCTTCTTACCGCCGGAATGGCAGATACGTCCGATGCCAGCAAATCCACATCCGGGCCCCTGATTTCCAGGGTAATATCATCATCCGCCAGATAAACCCTCAGTGTTTCACCATCAGGCACAAGCCTTATATCAAGATCTCTACATAACTTGGCCACCTCTCCCTCGTTTTTCATATCAACGCCGGACCTTTTTAAGGCCACTGCCACTGCCCTGTACATGGCTCCGGTATCCAGGTAGATGTAACTTAATCTTTCTGCAAGCATGCGGCTTACAGTGCTTTTCCCGGAGCCGGTAGGCCCATCTATGGTAATTATATGATTCAAATCACAGCCCTTCCAGGACCTCGATAAATCTTTTATTTTCTTCAGGCAAACCACCGTTAACCCTTATGTAGTCATTCAGCCCAAATGCCTTCATCGACCTTACAATGACACCTTTCTTGAGCATGGCATTATACGTCTTTTCTGCACCCAGGGGGACCTTTACCAGGAGAAAATTCGTCTGCGTGGCAACATATTCGATTCCCATGCGATCCAGGTTGGTATAAAAAAATTCCAGCCCCTCCTTTATAACCGAAAGTGTCCTTTCTATAAAGCCGCTATCTTCAAGTGCCGCTGAGGCGGCCACCTGGGCCGGGTAATTGATGTTAAAAGGCTGCCTCACTCGATTTAAGGCGTCGATTATTTTCTCCGAGGCAAATCCGTAGCCTATCCTCAGCCCTGCGAGACCGTAAAGCTTGGAAAACGTACGGAGCACTATCAGCAGGGGACATGATTCAAGTAACCGTGTGCCGCTTTCTACCGCCGGGTCGGTTGCAAATTCTATATACGCCTCATCCAGGACTACTATTATATTCCGGGGCACGGATTCCAAAAACCGGGAAATCTCCTCTGTCTTTAGGGCCTTTCCGGTGGGATTATTGGGATTATTAATAAAGATGAGTTTTGTGTTTTCCGATATTGAATCAATTACCGCTGAAAGATCAACACGCAAATTCTCAAGGGGGGTATTAATTATTTTTCCTCCGAAGGCCTGGACAATCTTTTCGTATACAAGAAAGGTGGGAAAGGGGATTATGGCCTCTTGCCCGGGGGAAAGAAAGGAATGGGCAATCAGTCTCAGCAACTCGTTCGACCCGCTGCCCAGAATAATATTTCCCTCCGGTATGCGGAATTTTCCGGCCATTTTTTGCTTCAAATAGTAGCAATTATCATCCGGATAACGGTTGAGTTTGACCAGATTCTCCCTTATTGCCTTCACGGCCATGGGTGACGGTCCCAGGGGGTTCTCATTCGATGCCAGCTTGATAATGCCGGTCAGGTTCAGTTCCCGTTGCAATTCCTCGATGGGCTTACCGGGCGGATAGGGAATTATGTCCTCAATGCCTTCCCGCAGTAAATCTTTCATCGGCCTTCCTTTTCGGTATGATTAGGGGCAATAACTTGCAATTTGTAAACTAAATTTATTATTTTTTAAACATAATTTTTCCGGTTTTTACCTAACACCTCAAAAGAATATTTTATTTGTGTGCCAAGGGCCCGAAAAAGCAGGGCGAAATTTTGGGATGTTCTTTAGAAGTTGCTTCCTGGCAACCTTTTTCGTAAAATAAATTCGGCTCGCATATTGCGAAACATTAATTAATCTTGATCCTGTGCAAAATTACTTTAACCTGACATGATGGTAAGGGACTACAAAGGTAAAACTACCCGCAGCAAGCTTGGGCTCAGAAGGGGAAAATCCTCGGTAAAACGGGAAATATCTCCCCCTTCCAGGAGGAGGGTTTTTTTGTGGTCCGGTTTGTTCGTGTTTGTCATAATCCTAAATTATGTCTTTATGGTGTACCTTGGGCCCTCGAAAAAAACACAAACCATACCCTCCGGCAACACAACGAAAGAGGTCCATGAAAAACCGCTGGATTTTAAGGGCTGGTTCAATAAGGCCTTCAGCCTATACAAGAAAGGTGAATTTGACGGGGCATTAAAGGCCTACAATAAGGCCATTGAATTGAGGCCCGAAGAATTCAAGTCATATTTTAACCGGGGCTTGATATACGTTAAAATGGGGAAATATAACTTGGCGATAGAGGATTACAGCAGGATAATAAACTCAAACCCGGACTATACCGAGGCATACAACAACAGGGCCTGGGCATTTCTTAAAAAAGGTGCCCCGGACAAAGCGATCCGGGACTGTGACAAGGCCCTGCTGTTGGACCCCGGCCTGGCCGCCGCCTATCATACCAGGGGGATGGCCTATAAAAATAAAGGGTTGCTTGACAGGGCCAGGAAAAATTTCCGGAAAAGCTGCCGATTGGGAGATCAGGCTGGCTGCAGCGCATATAAGCAATAAAGGCTCGGCACTTAATTCCGTTATCAATTGATTTCAATCCTTTACTGAATGTTTCTGCGTTGGATCTCCATATCGCCGGAAATTCATCCACATAGGGCCGTTTCGGTTGCAAACCCTTTGCAGGCGGGAAATTTCCAGCGGAGCAACAACCTTGGACCAGATATTCGATGCACATTTGGCAGAAATGTATGAGCAATGGCAAGGCTCCCCTGAAGGCATACTCCTGGACAGGCTCGGCAGCAAGCTTATAGTTAACCTTTTAAGGCCGCAAAAACGGGAAAGGGCCCTGGACATCGGCTGCGGCACCGGAAACCATCTCCTGCTTCTATACCGGTACGGTATGGATATAACCGGGCTGGATGCCTCCCCGTACATGCTGGAAAAGGCAAGATCCAGGCTTGGCAATAACGCGGTCCTTAAAAACGGCAGGGCCCAGGAATTGCCCTTTGATGACAATGAATTTGATGTGTCCGTCCTTATATTCACCCTTGAATTCATCGAAGACCCGGTAGAGGTCTTGAATGAGGCGGGCAGGGTAACGAAGGACAGGGTGTTTATAGGCATTTTCAACTGGCTCTCCCTGGAGGGCCTTTATAAAAAATTTTCCTCCCTTTTCCGCAACTCAATTTTCAGAAACACCCGGCTTTATTCACTCCATTCACTTCTGAATTGCACGAGGTGTTCTTATGGAAATGTCCCAATGGAATGGGGAAGCGTCAAATTGATGCCCGGGGCCTTAAAGGAAACGGCCACAGAGGAAATACAAAGATCATGGGTGCAGGCAAATCCCTTTGGCACATTCCTGGGCCTCGCATGCAAGATGACTTACACCTTGAAGGTGGAGGAGATAAGACTCCTTGACCGGCTTAGAAAACGGTCGGAATCCTTGATAGGGGATACAGGGATTTGATCTCCTGATATATATTAATCCTTGACACTTATGTGCAGAATAATTAATTAGTCTCTATATGCTTGGCGGACGCCTCAGCAAATCGGCGGAAGCCTTGCCGGGCCTTCTCAAACATTCAGGTTATATCTGTTAATTGGTATGCGAGAGTGGCGGAACTGGAAGACGCACTGGACTTAGGATCCAGCCCGTACATACGGATAGGGGTTCGAGTCCCCTCTCTCGCACCATAGATCATGCATTAAGTGACATTATGATATGGAAACAAACATCGAAGAAATAAGTCAGGCAAAAAGGCGAATCAATGTGGAAATCGACGCCGCCGAGGTGGACGAAAAGCTGGACAATGCCTACAGGGAGCTATCTAAAGGGGCAAAAGTCAAAGGTTTCAGGCCTGGAAAGGTACCGAGGAGGATCCTCGAGCAGCGGTTCGGGGGCCAGGTGGCGGATGAGGTAAAAAACAGCCTGATCAAGGAATCTTTTTCAGAGGTGATGAGCAAGGCCGATTTTTTTCCCTTGGGTACACCTTCCATAGAGGACGGGGTTTTAAAGAGAGGCGAAAATTTCACCTACACCATCAACATGGAAATAAGGCCTGAATTCGAGCTTGAAGACTACCAAGGCCTACCCGTTGAAAAAGAGAAATTTAATATTTCTGAACAAGATGTCGATAAGAAACTTGAGGAGATAAGACAATCGCGGGCAACCCTTGCATCCGTCCAGGAAGACAGGGCGGTAAAGGAAAATGATTTTGTAAGCATAGAATACGAAGGATTCTTGGAAGGCCGGCCGCTCAAGGATTTAAAAGGCCAGGACCTTTTGGTGGAAGTGGGGAGCAACAGGTTTTACCCGGAGATCGAAAAAGGGCTTATCGGCCTGAAAACAGGAGATACAAAGGACATAGCCGTGGATCTTCCGGAGGACTCCAAGGAAAAAGGCCCCGCCGGAGAAAGGGTAAACTTCAATGTAAGTATTCGGGATATAAAGAAAAAGCAAGTCCCGGATCTAAACGAAGACTTTGCCAAGAATCTGGGCCAGGATTTTAAATCATTGTCCGACCTCAGGGACAAGGTTAAACAAGAGCTGACTCTTCAGGAAGAAAAACGGATAGACGGGGAGCTGAAAGACCGCATCTTGAAAAAAATAGCGGGTACAGTGGATTTCGAGCTTCCCCGGAGCCTGGTCGACGAGGAGGTGGAACGATCCATATACAACCTAAAACAGCAATACGCACGTGCGGGTTCGGATTTTAATGCCGCCGGACTTTCAGAGGGCAAGCTACGGCAGGATTTCAGGGAATCCGCGGAGGAAAAGGTGAAGGAACAGATTGTTTTAGGTAAAATAGCAGACCAGGAAAAAATCAAGGTAGAGGAAGCGGACATAAGAGAAAAATTTCAAGACCTGGCCGATCAAACCGGAACTAATCCCGCATCTATTCGGGAGTACTATGAAAAAAACAACCTGATGGACCTGTTCACTAATCAGCTGCTGGTTGAAAAGGTCTTGAATCACCTTGTACAAGTTGCTAAAATCGAAGAAGTAGAAAAGATAACAAATTAACGAAAGGATTTATCAGAGATGTTGGTACCTATAGTAGTAGAGCAAACCAGCAGGGGTGAGAGGGCATACGACATTTACTCCCGCCTCTTAAAAGACAGAATAATATTCATGGGCGAGCAGGTCAGCGACGACATGGCCAATATAATAATCGCCCAGTTTTTATTTTTGGAATCCGAGGACCCGGACAAGGATATAAACCTTTATATAAATTCTCCCGGGGGTTCCATAACAGCCGGGCTTGCCATATATGATACCATGCAATATGTAAAGCCTGATGTCACCACCATATGCACGGGACAGGCCAGCAGCATGGCCGCAGTATTGTTGGCCGCCGGAACCAAGGGCAAGCGCTACGCGCTGCCCCACTCCAGGGTAATGGTACATCAGCCCATGGGCACTACCGAGGGGCAGGCCACGGATATAGACATAAGGGCCAGGGAAATAATACGGCTTAAAAAGGCAATAATCGAAATCTTTTCACACCACACCGGCCAGACCAAAAAAAAGATAGGAAACGATACAGAAAGGGATTTCTTTATGACCGGTCAGGAGGCACTTGAATACGGTATAGTAGACAAGGTTATCACGAAAAGGGAAATGGTCGATTTGGAAAAAGGGAAAGGAGGGGGCAAATGACAGAAAAAGATGAATTATCCAGAGACTTGGTTTGCTCTTTCTGCGGAAAAAGCCAGGATGAGGTAAAAAAGCTTATTGCCGGTCCTTCCGTTTATATATGCGATGAATGCGTTTCTTTATGCAGCGAAATCATCCAGGAGGAATACGAACAGGAAGAAAAAAATAAGCAAACCGATTTACTGCCGGCCCCTTTTGAGATCAATAAGGAATTGAATCAATATGTAATTGAACAGGAAAAGGCAAAAAGGGTGCTTTCAGTAGCAGTACATAATCATTACAAGAGGATAGCCTCAAATCTGGATGCGGAAGAGGTGGAGATAGACAAAAGCAATATACTTCTTATAGGTCCCACGGGATCCGGCAAAACGCTTTTGGCTCAGACCCTGGCGAGGATCCTTAACGTGCCTTTTACCATAGCGGATGCCACTACCCTGACCGAGGCCGGGTATGTAGGCGAGGACGTAGAAAGTATAATACTCAGTCTTGTGCAAATGGCCGACTATGACATTGAAAAGGCGGTAAAGGGTATTGTGTACATAGATGAAATAGATAAAATAGCCAGGAAATACGACAGTCCTTCAATAACCAGGGATGTTTCGGGCGAAGGCGTTCAGCAGGCCCTGCTAAAGATACTGGAGGGCACCATTGCCAATATACCTCCTAAAGGAGGCAGAAAGCATCCCCAGCAGGATTTTTTAAAGGTAGATACCAGGAACATATTGTTTATATGCGGGGGCATGTTTAATGGGTTGGACAAGATAATTCTCTCCAGGATCGGGAGCAAAACACTCGGGTTTGAGGCGGATATAAAAGGGAAAAAAGACCTCAACCTGGAGGAGATATTGTCGCTGGCGCAACCCGAGGATCTTATTAAATACGGGCTTATCCCTGAATTCATAGGAAGGCTTCCGGTAATAGCCTCTCTTGGGGAATTAAGCCTTGATGCCCTGGTAAGGATCCTTACAGAACCCAGGAACGCCCTGGTAAAACAGTATCAGAAACTCTTTGAAATTGAAGATGTGGATCTAAGCTTCACCAATGATGCCCTCAGGGCTATTGCCAGGGAGGCCCTTGAGAGAAAATCAGGGGCCAGGGGATTGAGGGCCATACTTGAGAAAGTTATGCTTGACATAATGTATGATCTTCCATCCAAATCAAGTGTGTCGGAGTGCGTAATAGGGGAAGAGGTTATTGCAAAGAATGAGCCTCCTTTCCTGTTGTATGAAAATCAAAGCAAATATGCTTAGGCCTGAGAAGTCTCATGTTTAAAAAGAATCCATTAGAAGATTTGCTAAACCGGCAAGGCAGAAACAGCCCTTTGCTCCCCTTGAGGGACATAGTGGTATTTCCGGGTATGGTTGTGCCCCTGTTCGTAGGCAGGGAAAAATCTATTAGCGCCCTTAAATACGCCCTGTCCCAGGAACGGGAAATCATGCTGGCAGCTCAAAAAAATGCCAAAATCGATGATCCTTCTCCCAAGGACATATACTCATACGGCTGCATGGCCAAGGTACTTCAGTTATTAAAAATGCCCGACGGCACGGTAAAGGCCCTGGTAGAGGGAAAACAACGGGCCAAGATAAAAAACTTTCTGCCTGACCCCGGTTTCTTTGTGGTAGAGGCAGAAAGGATCCCGAAACATTACAAGAGTGACACCGAGATAGAAGCCCTCACTAGGAGCATACACTCATCCTTTGAAACTTACGCCAAGCTTAACCAAAAGATTGGAGACGATATGCTGGAATCGGTGCCTGCCATAACCGATCCATCTCAACTGGTTAATACAGTGGCCGCCCATTTAACCGCCAAGGTAAAGGACAAACAAGCCCTCCTGGAGACAGAGGATGTATACTCCAGGCTGGAAAAATTGTACCAGATATTGACCTCTGAGATCGATGTACTCGAGCTGGAAGAGAAGCTGAGGCAGAGAGTAAAAAAGCAGATGGAAAAAACCCAGAAGAACTACTATCTGAATGAGCAGATGCGCGCCATCCAAAAAGAAATGGGCAATCAAGACGATTTTGCCAGCGAGCTCCAGGAACTTCAAAAGAAAATTAAGAAAAAGAGCCTTCCCAAGGACGCAGCGAACAAGGTGAGGCAGGAATTCAAAAAATTAAAGATGATGACCCCCATGTCCGCTGAGGCAACTGTAGTAAGAAATTATATAGACTGGATACTCTCGTTGCCCTGGCTTCATAAGACAAAAGATAAACTGGATATAAAGGCCGGGGAGCAAATACTCGAAGAGGACCACTACGGCCTGGAAAAACCAAAGCAAAGGATCTTGGAGTATCTGGCAGTTCAAAGCCTGACCAAAAAGATCAGGGGGCCTATCCTCTGTTTTGTGGGGCCTCCGGGTGTGGGCAAGACTTCATTGGCCAGGTCAGTAGCCAGGGCCATGGGCAGAAATTTTGTGAGGCTTTCACTGGGAGGCGTCAGGGACGAGGCCGAGATTAAGGGGCACAGGCGGACATATATAGGATCCATGCCCGGAAAAGTTATCCAGTACCTGAAAAGGGCAAATTCCAGTAACCCCGTGTTTTGTCTGGACGAGGTAGACAAGATGAGCACGGATTTCAGGGGAGACCCCTCGGCTGCGCTTCTGGAGGTATTGGACCCCGAACAAAACAATGCCTTTAACGACCACTACCTGGACCTGGACTACGATCTTTCCCATGTCATGTTTATTACCACCGCCAATGAATTAAACTCCATCCCCCTCCCGCTCCAGGACAGGATGGAGATTATCAGGCTGCCCGGGTACACGGAAATTGAGAAATTAAACATAGCCAAAAAATTTCTCATAAAGAAACAGGTGAAAGAAAATGGTCTGGACGGTGCCAACATACATTTCTCCGATGGTGCAATTTTAAATATTATCCGGTATTATACCAAAGAGGCCGGTGTTAGAAACCTGGAACGGGAGATAGCATCTATATGCCGCAAGGTTGCCAAGGAAGTGGCCCAAAAGGGCAAATCCACCATACAGATCAATGCGAACTCCGTGCACCGTTACCTGGGGGTGCAGAGATACACCTACGGCAAATCTGAGGAAAAAGATGAAATAGGAGTGGCCACCGGTTTGGCCTGGACAAGCGCTGGAGGAGAACTGCTTCAAATAGAAACCACAATAATGCCGGGCAAAGGAAACCTGGCAATGACCGGTACCCTGGGCGACGTTATGAAGGAATCGGCCAGGGCCGCCTTGAGTTACGTCAGAACAAGGGGGAGAAGGTTCGGCCTGCCCGATGACTTTTATGAAAAAGTTGACCTGCATATCCATATCCCTGAAGGCGCCACCCCAAAGGACGGCCCCTCCGCTGGGATTACCGTGGCCACCTCCATTGCCTCCGCCATGTTGAGGAAGCCGGTGAGAAAAGACCTGGCAATGACCGGTGAAATAACCTTGAGAGGAAGGATCCTGGCTGTAGGCGGACTTAAGGAAAAGGTGATAGCAGCACACAGGGGAGGAATAAAAAGGATACTTATCCCCAAAGAAAACAAGAAAAATATTGAGGAAATCCCACAGGTAGTGCTAAAAAAGATAGAGCTGATCCCGGTTGAACATATGGATGAGGTCCTGAGAGAGGCGCTTATCATGGAAAAGGGCGAGGGCCTGTTTTTAGCAGAGGCGGATTTTCAACCCTTTACCATTCCTAAAGAAAAGGTGGAATCCCAAATTACTGCTCACTAAACTTAGATTGTGCATTAGATTTACAAGGGCGGGTAGCTCAGCGGGAGAGCGTCGGCCTTACAAGCCGAGGGTCACAGGTTCAATCCCTGTTCCGCCCACCAGGGGACGTAGTTCAGTACTGGTTAGAACGCCGGCCTGTCACGCCGGAGGTCGCGGGTTCGAGTCCCGTCGTCCCCGCCATAACAATAAAGGGTATCTTCCGGGACAGGGCTGGATAATTTCACATGTAGTCCCAGATTCAGGCTTATTGGTCAGTTGTAATAACCTCTCCCTGCCACAAGCGCTTCAAAAAATCCTCCCAATAGATCGCCTGGATATTCCCCTGCCGAGTGGCAACCTTATCCTGGCTCACCAGAAAAAGGTCAGTAAATATACGCTCCTCGGCAAGCGCTTTGAGTCCTTTTAAATCTCCCGGCACCACCCGCCTAGTCGCTTTAACTTCCACCGCGGTCCTTTCTCCGATAAGAAAATCCACCTCGTGGCCATAAATGGATCGCCAGTATGTGAAAGGAAGCCTTATCCTGCTGTAGCTCAAGTACGCCCGGATCTCCATGCCGATGAACTGCTCAAAGCTCCTGCCGTACAAATCGGAGTTGCGATCAAGGACCCGGGTGCCCGCTAGGGTGTGAGTGACCCCGGGATCAAAAAAATAAAACTTGCCGGACTTAATCGCCTTCCTTTTTCTGGATTCCACCCAGGCGGGGAGGAAAAATCCGACCAGCGTGTCTTCAAGGAGGCCGACATGCTCCCTTACCGTGGAGACAGGCAACTGGCAGTCATTTGCGAGCTTGGTGAAATTAATCACATACCCGTTCGCCAAGGCCATGGACCGGAGAAAACGGGTAAAAGGCGGCAGGTTCCGTACCAGACCTTCGGCCATTATTTCTTCTTTAAGGTAAGTATTGACATATGCGTCGAGCTCTTCTTCCGGGAATTCACTGAGATAGACAGCAGGCAATCCACCATAACGAAGGTATCTTTCCAGATTGAAATCCGGCGCTTCCTTCCATGTAAACGGAAACAACCTTGCCTCCCAGACGCGGCCTGCAAGAAGATTTGCCTGCCCTCTCCGCAGCTTCCTGGCACTGCTACCCGTTAACAGGAACTTAATGTGCCGGTTTTCAATAAGCCGGTGGATCTCATTGAGCAATGCAGGGCTGCGCTGAATTTCGTCGATAACGATAATCCGGGGATCACCGGCATCTATGATCGCTTCCAGGTCATGTGGCGCTGCGGATAACCTTAAGAACAACCGGGAGTCCAGAAGATCAATGATAGTTGCCGTATCGGACAACTGCCTGTTGACCAGGGTTGACTTCCCAGTCGCCCTGGGACCGAAAAGAAAGAAGGACTTTCTTCCCAATAAATTTTTCAGATCTATAGTGCGCTCTACTTCCATATCACAACTTTATTGTGGATTATTCGAATAATTAACAATATAACTGTGGATTTCTCGGAAGTCAATTCAAAAAATGACAAACAGCATTTCAGGTCTGCATTCTCGTTCCAGAGGTTAAGCACAATCAGGCAAATCAGTTCAATCCACGCCCCCGCGCAGGGGGCGGCTAAAGAGGACAGAAAATGCGAGCAAAGGGTGCAGGTTTCAATCCTGTTTCAGAAAAGATCTATACAGAACTGTTTATATTCATGGAGGATTTTGTCAAAAAGGTAATGGGAAATTTTGTGCATATAAGGGATAGGGTTAAATTTCCAACCCTTATTTCCCCATGATGAAATCCCTGATCTCATCATGGCTGCCTGCAAAGAGAAACACAATGGTGTCAGTGAACTCAAACAGAATGCGGTCCTTGAGCCCGGCCCGTATTTCCCAATAGTCGGCATACCAGTTTTTCAGACCAAGGCCGGTGGGCAAGGAAGCGTGTCCATCTAGGTAATTCATAAGGGCATCAAGGCTTTGATAGGCTTTTTTCTGACGGGAGGGTGAAAGTTTCTTAAAGCGGCGGTCAAAGCTGGCCTTGAATTCGTACTGCACCTTACTCCATCAGGTTTTTTAAATGTTTGCGGGCACTATCAGAACTATCGTATCGGGTACCTGGCCCTTTTTTTAGTTGATCGAGTTTGGCGGCCAGCTTTTTATAATCGTCGTTGCTCAATTCGTCAATAATGACCGGCTGAAGGTGTATGCTGGAATCATCGCAGTCGATTCTCACATAATCGCCTTCCTGTAAATGGAGCCGGTCCATGATCTCTTTTGGTATGGTAAGTTGTTTGTTGCGGGTAATGCGCCGAAGCATATTATGTTCCCTTCAGTAGAATGTAATTTCTAAATATGAGATTTTAGTAGAATTGTAATCTATTATTCTCCCAATGTAAAGGCAAATGCAGCCCCTTTTATTCCCTTAAGCGGGGAAACGCTTCTTGAAAACTGAATAAGGGATTGCGACGATTGCTCTCCATTGCATTGAAAATTCTGTTGACAATACCGAGATTTCAATAAAAACCCTCCTCATGATTTCTTGATCTTAGGTCAAAAGGCTAACCTTATGAAATAAAGCTCGCCGGTTCACCGAAAATAGCTCCTTCAATGCGGGTTGTGTATATTCCACACCTGCTTGATGATGTCAAGCCTCTGTGAAGATGTGTGCTGTAAGTATTTTAACCAGAAATGGGGTTTTCACTAATTGGTGAAAATTATCTATTTAGTGAAAAAAATGGAAACTATAATAGAGGATCTAAGCGAGAAGGCGAAGAAGGTTATTCTTGGTCAAACCTCATAGTAAGGATTATCTTCCCGGCAGCCGCTGCACATGGGGCTGCAGTCTGCAAGCCCCGGGGAGGGAAAACCATGAAAAGACCGAACAAGGTCAAGATATTCATCAAAGGCATACGAACATAGCCTTTGAATGCCTGCACCGTATCCGGGCTTGAATCTATTTTTTCCATGGCTCGATATTATTGCTTCAAGTTGTCTTTTCCGCCTGCACAGCACAGGCCTCGTACTCTGGGGCAAGGGTCTTCCGATCAAATACCGGGTTGATGGGCCGGTTGGCACAGCCTTCCCGGAAATAAAAGTCCATCTTGGCTGGCTTGCCGGCGGTTATACAAAAACCTCCGGTTCGCTCCGCCGGGCAAAATTAACCTCCAATTCCCGTTTATGCCTCAAATAGTCCGGGTCATCATAGTATTTCGCCCCCTTGGGACACTTCTTGATACATGCCCCGCATTTAATGCAGACCCCGTTTATTACAGAGGTATCATCGCGGTCTATGGATCCCATAGGGCATATCTTTGCGCAAAGCTTGCAATCAATACAATCATCTTTGTTTGTTTTGGGCTTGATCTTTATAAACCTCTTATTGGGCTGCCCGTTTTCATCCTTTGGAACATAGTATTTCCGGTAAGGCCTGAGGCCCTTTACCTCTATGGTTTTGAAGTTGTCCCCTGCCCTTAATTTGTTGTACACCTGGCCGGCAAAATCAGAAACCAGCTTCATGTCTTTCTCATCCGGCCTGTTCGCAGCCAGGGTCTTGGAAAATGCATGTTCTCCTACAAATGCACCCGCTCCGATCACGGCAAAACCATGGGAGTCGAGGATATCTGTCAACTCAATCAACCCATCATCATAATTTCGGTTACCGTAGACTACCACGGAAACGGCTAATGCACCGTTACCTTGGATTGAATCCAGGTATTTCAACAGAATATTGGGAACCCTTCCTGCATAAACCGGAACTCCGATAATAACCAAATCATCTTTGGAAAAGGTTGCAGGTTTTTCTCTGCCGCCGGGTAATGTAAAATCTATGGTATTCACCGTCTTTGATTCGCCTGAGAGTTCTGCGATTTTGCCTGCTATGCCTGACACAACTGTTTTGGTCCTGCCCGTGGGGCTGAAATACATTGCGTTCACTTTTAAATCCATCACAATATCACTCCTTTCCTATATGCCCTTCACTTGATTTGAGATCATGTTCAACAGGGAATCTCTCCACAAATCGAAATATGAATGCCTGAATGACTCACTGCTTTTACCTCACGATCCGGCCGGAGGGCAATTAAAACTTTCGTTTTTTTTCCGGGTTTACCGTCTTCTCCGGTATATCTGTTCCTGCACCAAGGGCCTAGGACCTTGTCTTTTAATGCATCAAACCCGGTACAGTAGGATTCAACGAATTTCCTGTCGTAGAGATCCTCGGTGATAAGCACGTTCATTGCCCCATTGATAAAGGCTATGTCGCTTCCCACCTTGATGGGAACATGCAGGGTGGCAAAATCCACCAATGGCTGTTTACGGGAATCTACAACAATGAGCTGGGCCCCCTTGAGCACCGCGTTTTTCAGGAAAGCAGCGGCAACCGGATGAGCCTCCGTGGTATTGGAACCGATTACAAGGAACATGTTTGTCTTGGCAAGTTCGCCGAAAGAATTGGTCATTGCACCTGATCCGAAGGAAGCCGCCAGACCGGCGACTGTAGGGGCGTGTCAGGTACGCGCGCAATGATCTATATTGTTTGTTTTAAATACGGCCCGGAACAGCTTCTGCATTTGATATGAATCCTCGTTGATGCTTCTGGCGCAGCTGACTCCAGCCACTGCATCCGGCCCGTGGTTCTCGATCATTTCCTTGAACCTGTCCGCCACCAGATCCAGGGCCTCATCCCAGGAGACCTCGCGAACTTCTCCATTTTCCTTGATGAGGGGGGCTTCAGCCTCTCCTCGGAATAGATAAAGTCGTAACCAAACCGCCCTTTGACGCACAAACTGCCTTTATTTGGTTCACCATCCCCTACTGCGGTAACCCTGGCAATTCGACCGCCCTGGTTTACATGGAGCCACATCTGGCACCCCACCCTGCAGTAGGGGCAGGTGGTTCGCACCTTATTCAATTCCCGCTGGCAGCCCATACTCTTTGATTTCTTTTCGATCAGGGCACCCACGGGGCAAACTTCAACACATTGGCTGCAGAAAACGCAATCGCTCTCGAATAAGGGCTGATCATACCCTGCTACTATCTTGGAATCGGAACCCCTGTATCCGTAATTGATGGCAAGGTTCACAACAATTTCATTCCACGACTGAGCGCATCGACCGCACAAAATACACCGGCTTAAATCACCTATTATAAACGGATTATCGGATTCAGCTGGTTCAGGCTTGGGAGCGGAAAAGGGTGTATCCGTTATAAAGTGTTGATCAGCGCACGGGCAACCGGGTTGTGCATCTTTATGTTCTTGATGTTTTCTCTAAATTCCTCAGATAATCATTAGTATTCTCATCGCGGCTTATTTATAACATTTGACAATAAGAGTCCCTTTACCCGGGTGAAAGAACCGGCAAGTTTATTTGTAAGGAGTCAAAAAATGGATAAACAGAACAATACATTAAAGCTCAAGAGCTCCGAGGAATTATATGGAGCTGCGATAATAAAAGCCGTAAAGGAACTCCAGGGCCTGAATCCACGGCAAGTTGCATCAAGAAGCGGTGCCGAATACCTGGAAACCTCTACCACAACCGGCCGGATCAAGCTGAAGTTTTTCGGCCGGGATTACCTCATAAATTTTCCCCAGTATACGGTGGAAAAATCGGACTCCGAGCAGGAAGCCAATAATGACCAGGAGGTCCTGGCAATCAACCGGCTTCTTCTTCTCCATTATATCCTCAGCGCCGACGGTACTTCTCTGGGTAAAAAATGGACCACTCTCCGCCAGTTTTCCGGAGGCCAGTCCTATGAGTCCGTTCTTAAAACACGGTTCAGTAAGCCTTTGGAGCAGTCGTTTGGGGGCAATCTCGATGGATTCATAGCAGCTGCCGAGGCCATAGGAGGAGAAAGGCTCTCTTTCGGTGATGCCTCCTTTATATTCAATGTGTTTCCCAGGCTGCCTTTAGCCGTAGTTCTGTATCTGGCAGATGAGGAATTTCCAAGCTCCGCGGATATCCTGTTTGACACCGCCGCCGGTAATTACCTGCCCACTTATGATTTAACCATTGTGACTTCTTTACTGGCCGAGCAGCTAACCAAAAAAAGAGGAAGCTGGCGAGACCTTCCTTATGAGGAAAAACAGTCTGAGTGAAAGGCCGATTCTTTCTCTTATTGAATCAAAGGCAGGAGAGAGTTGAGTAAAAAGGAAAGCATAAGGCTCTGTAAATGGTACGGATATTACTCCTGCCCCATAGTTAAATATGTTGAACAGGGGAAGCTGGACAGGTTCTGGGTGGAAAATTATTGCCTGGTGGGCAACAAGAAATGTGTTCGCTACCAGATGGAAGAAAGGGGAGAGTTTCATCCGGACAACATGCTGCCGAACGGCGAAATCAAAGAAGGGTTAAGGTGACTTTACTGCTGCAGGAGGAGGCCGGACTTTACATTGACAAATATTACATTGTAGCTTAGTATTACCGTATTACTTAAATATAGGAGCATACTATGCAAACAGCTATAAGCAAGCTTACAAAAAAGTATCAAGCTACTGTCCCTGAGCCTGTGAGGAAAAAATTAAATCTTAATGCTGGCGACATCATTGCCTTTGAAATCGACAGAGACATAATAAAACTAAGAAAGGCAAGACCAATAGATATTGAGTTCAGCAATGCACTTGTTCCTACTCTGAATGAATGGAAATCGCAAAATGATGAAGAAGCATACAATGATCTATAAGCCGTTTGATGTTGTGGTTGTGCCATTTCCATTCACTGATTCTTCTCGAGCAAAAAGAAGGCCTGCCTTAGTGCTGTCGGAAAATACCAATTTCGGGAACAAAATTGAACACTCTGTATTGGCAATGATTACAAGCCGGAAAAACGCTCCCTGGCCATTGGACTGCGAAATTACGTGTAAAAAACAATCGGGGTTATCAGCGGACTCTGTTGTGAGGATGAAGTTATTTACCCTTGATAATACGTTTATAATAAGAAATATCGGCCACTTATCCAAAAACAATCAAAAACAACTCAAGCAAAATCTCTCGCAACTCTTTGATTATTTTTAATTTTCAAAACCCTCTAAAGGCCTTCACCTCACTCCAACCATCGAGGATATCCGCAAAGTTATCCAATTTTTATTTCAGCCCAGATTCAATCCCCTGATCAAATCTTTCAACTTTCCGATATACCTTTTATCAACCATAAGCTTTACCGGTTGCGCCGAGGGGATCAGGGCGTTAAATCGCTCCCCATGGAAATAATGTGCGATTCCTTCGCTTTCGAGCAGGGACTTCAAAACCGCTATGGGGGTAATTGTTCCACAAGCGCCACGTGACAATCTGCACATTCCAATATGCCTTTTTCGTATTCCGCCTTACATTTTGGGCAAAACATATTGCCTCCCGGAGAATGCCCTGATCACTCCTTATCTTCCTTTGAAAACGCCTCCTTTAATGCATCACGGACCAAAAATGCGGCCAATTCATTCCACCGCTCAGGATGATTTTTCAGGTACTTTGCCACTATTTCCACGCACCGGTCTCTGGAAACATTACCCGGAATGGTAACCTGTTGTGTGATGAGTGTACATCCCACCAAACCCTGGACGTAGCCCAGAAATAGGCCTAACTTCCTTGCTTCCCCTGAAGTCAGATTCCCGGTTTTTCATATGCCCGCATCCATCCGGCAAGCTCATCTCCTGTAACCAAAAAATTGGCCTGTTCCCGGGCACCTGGATATGCAAACACGGCAATAAGCAAGAATAAGCCCGCAATGATAAATTTTTTGGTCTTTGTTTTGGTCCTCCATTTATACGGACAACAGGATAAGCCTTAATCTTCAGCACCACCTTGCCCAAGGCCGCTTACGGCAAGCCCTGTAACCATTGCCCCCAAAACCATTAAAATGCTCAGTACCAGGGTAAAGGTCCACCCGAAGTAGGCGGCCATCATGGGCATGAGCGGAATCTTTACCGCCCTGCAACCCAGGAAATTGGCGAGGTGGAAGTCAGACACACCCTTTTCGCGAAGGTCTTTCAGAAGGGGGTACCATGCGTAGATGGATCCCATGGACAAAATCCCGGCCGCTGCTGAAAGCAGAACTCCTTTCACCTCCATCCCCCGGCCGAGAAACCTCTTGACGTGCGCGGGCGTTACCAGAAGGTTGAGAAATGTCATTACCACAAAGGCAACAACCAGTGCGGGGATTATCTGGAGAAACACGCGTATGCTGGCCCTTAGTGCAACCATGGCCTGCTCCGGGCTGGTCAATGCTGCCGCGACATAAACAAAGGCCATCAGGAGAGGAAACCAAAGGATCCGTAAAAACCCCGAGCGCCCGTCCCGGCTTCCGCCCCCTGATTTCGTTTTTTGGCCGGTCATAAAACCACCACCAGCCAGGAAGTCAGACAGGAAATGGGTATTGACAGCGCAAAGACCACCCCGGCGCGGATAAGGGCGAACCTGGTACCGACCGCTGTTATCTCCGCCGGGAGCTGGATCAGGCCTACCGTTACCCAGGTTAGGATAAAGGCCGTTATCCCTGCAAGCCCCGCGCTTACGTCCAGAAGACCCTTGCCGATGACATAACTGTTTACGGGATTCCCGGTGAGCACGCTTCCGAATATTGCTCCGAAGAAGGCGTCGAAAAGAGGCTGTCCGGTGAACAGGGAAGCCACCCAGTGCCTGGACACAAAGGCCTGAAAAAGTCCCACCAGCATGATAACCCCAACCATAACCGGGAGCATGACCTTCATCTGTTGCAGGGCCTTGCACAAAGCGTCGGACAGGGATTTTTTCCGTGCCCGTTGCCGGGGGCTACCTGCGGCCCGGTTTTCCTTTTTATATCCCTGATAACTGTTCTCTTCCAAAATCTACCCCTTGGGCTGTGCTTGAATTCCTGGCCTTTTATCTCTTTATCTACCTATCCCTATGACTTTAGTGGACAGGCAAACCATATATGCTTCTGCCCCTTTTTTGCAGGGTACCGTTTTTGAATCAAATTGGCAATAAAATAGCCGGATGTTACCCCCGGGCAGTAGTGGTTGTGGTGTTCACAGCATTTGAGAAAATCGTAGGGAACCCCTCTCGCATGGGCCGTGAGTGTGGTTACCACTGAAAAGGTGTCCCCTTTAAGCATCTTCATAATCTTTCCGAAAGTCTTGGGGTCGGCCGCGGAGTCCCCCTTGATGTTAAAGTGAAACGTTTCCGACTCTTCCCCATCATGAACAATAATCCGGGCATCTCCGCTGTCTTCTTTATGGATGGCGATCATAAGCGGGTAAGTAACCGGGCGCTGGAAAAACAAAAGGTTTCCCTTGCCTATGGAACATCCGGTCTCCTCTTGAATCATGTCCACATATCCGTGACCGGTCTTCTTTTTCAGCTTCACATAGGTTGCATTAGTGAGCACGCAGAGATGGCGGTTTCCCTTTTTTGCTCCAAGGCCCTGCATTCCCTCCCGGACCCGCTGCCTCGGCTCCGGACCAGCCAGGGCCCACATGGCGTTTGCAAGGATAAAAAGGGCGGTTAGGATTTGAATCGTTTTTTTCATCTTTATCCTCCTTGAGTAAAGTTTCCGCAAGGCTGTTACATTGCTTGAGTTTTAGGGCTCCAGCCCAGCCCTAAAAATAAAAAAGCCACGCTGACTTTCATCCCTACGAGGATGAATTAGCCTGCGTGGCTTAAATTCGTAAAAAGCTCCGCTATGCCGACACGTCGGCATTATAATGGAAAGTAACTTG
>CAZZPR010000042.1:0-27867 GCA_964655655.1 uncultured Desulfobacteraceae bacterium
CGATTTTTTTGAAAAAAATTCACTTTTTTTTAATCCTTATATCGGAATTCCAGTAGTTATTATATTATGACGTTATCTTTTTTCGGGTCCTTGTGAGATTATAATAATTTTACACTACTTCTCAAGGGCGAGGGTTATCAATCTGTCCAGCAGATCTGGAAAAAGAATTCCCGCAGCCTTTGCAGCCAAGGGAAAGATGGAATTCCGGGTCATTCCCGGCAGTGTATTGGTCTCTAAGATATAGACCTCTCTGCCTGCCACTATCATGTCAGATCTGGATAAATTTCTACAACCGAGCAAGCAATGGGCCTTAACCGCATATTCCTGTATTTTTTTGCTTATATCAACCGGAAGTCGGGCGGGACATATTTCCCTGGAGGCACCCGGAATATATTTGGCGGAATAACTAAAAAATTGATATTCCTTGCTGGGAATTATTTCAACCACAGGAAGGGGTTCGGGTTTTCTGTTACCTATAACCCCGCAACTTATCTCCCTCCCTTTTATGTATTCCTCGGCCATCACCTCATAGCCCATTTCAAAGCAATCAGCCAAGGCATTGCTAATCTCATTTTCATCCTTACAGACGCTGAGTCCGATGCTTGACCCTTCGGATACAGGCTTCAAAACAACAGGCCTTCCCAAAGAAAAAAATATCCCTGGAGCATCAATATCATTGTCCCTGGATAATGATATGCATTCCGGGACCTTTAAACCCCCTGAGCTGAAGATCCTTTTGCTTACTTCCTTGTTCATTGCCAGGGCACTGGCAAGCACTCCAGAGCCCATGTAGGGTATGTCAAGAAGCTCAAGAAATCCCTGCAAAGAACCATCTTCACCCTTTTTTCCGTGTAAAAATATTAGCGCAAGATCTATTTTATCCGAATCCTTAATGAGACCCTCGAGTCCTTCTATGGGATCATATGTATGAATCTCGTATTTACTTCTGTCAAGGGCCTTGAGTACGGCTTCCCCGCTTTTAAGGGATATGTCCCTCTCTTTTGACCATCCTCCGTAAATAAGCACTATCTTCATATTTTAAAAACTCTCACAAAAATTATTTGAGGTTATCATAAAAAAAATAAAAATAAAAAAACATCAAAAATTTTTTGATAAAAACAAGACATGTTAACCAATCTTTTGTATCGGCTTTATTGAACAGTCCTCCTGAGTACTGCAAAATTCCTGCCTTGTCAAAAAATTAATCCGGAAACCATTTTTCGGTTAAAAAATTCAACAGTAAAAATTAAAAGAGTTAAGAAAACAAAGCTTTTTGAAGAAAATCAGAGTTCGTGAAATTCGACAAATTTGCAGTAACTGTCAAAAAGATACTTATCCGGTTGAAACTTCTGATTATTTAAGAAATTATTTATCTACATACCAATCAAGGCCTTAAAGAATAACAATGCTGCCAGCCCCTTTCAATGGCTATTTTACAATATTTAACCAGCAAATAATACATAATTAATTTTCCCTTATAATCCGCTTTGACATACAAGAACATTTCCTTTAATCACATGGCAGAAATTTTGTTCTTCTTTGTTTAATCCCGCCAACCTTCTGAGGCCGAAGAATGGATTCCTTGTGGCAACAAGCTAAAGAACACTTGAAAAATTCAATGGATGAAAAAAGTTTCACCATGTGGGTCAAACCCTTAAAGGTTCTCTACTCCAACGATGAGGCCATATGTATCGGATGCCCCAATAAATTCTCAAAGAATTGGCTGCAAGAAAATTATTATTCTCTTTTTCACAATATGCTTTCCCAGGCAGGCCTTAACGGGCACAAGTTATTGTTTGATGTCCTCCCTCCAAAAAATTCCAAAGAAAAAAATAACGGGGGAAACGGATATAAAAAACAGCTTCCCCTGCCGAATATGCCCAAAAGGTTCAGGGCCGGCGGAAAATATCTTAATTCCCGCTTTACCTTCGACAAATTCGTGGTGGGCAGGTGTAATGAATTTGCATATTCGGTATCCAGGGCCCTTGCAGGTGAGGCAGAATGCCCTTATAATTCTCTTTTGCTTTACGCGGAAACAGGTCTTGGCAAAAGCCACCTGACCCAGGCCATAGGAAATGAAATACTGAAAAAAAAGCCGGATGCAAAGGTCCTCTATCTTACCACAGAGGACTTTACCAACGAAATGATCACCTCCTTGAAAAACAACCGCATAGGGCAATTCAAGGAAAAATACCGAAGTTCATGCGATGTGCTTCTTTTGGAGGAATTGCATTTCTTGAGCGGAAAGGATAAAACCCAGACCGAGCTTGGCTACACGCTTGATTCCCTTTTCAACGATGAAAAAAAGGTTATATTCACCTCTCCGTTGATGCCGGAACATATCCCGGGAATGAAGAAAATGCTTGCCTCAAGGCTCACCTCAAGCATAATCAGCAGTATTGAAAGACCTGAGTTTCACATCCGGCTGGAGATAATAAAACAAAAGACCAAAGAGAGGAATATTCCCCTGCCCGAAGATGTGGCCTGCTTTCTTGCAGAGAACCTGAGTCAAGATATAAGGCAATTGGAAGGGTGCATTGATTCCCTCAATGCCGGGTCACTGTTTCTAAACCGAAAAATTGACATGGGTTTGGTAAAAGAGATAATAAAACAAATGATTCCCGCCAGGAAAAATACCGGGGTAAAAGACATCCAAAATATCGTTTGTAAATATTTTAAAGCAGACCTGAGCACCCTTAAATCGAAAAGCAGGAAAAAGGCAATATCCTATCCAAGAAGCATTGCCATATATCTATGCCGTAGGTATACGGACAAGTCTCTTGAATATATAGGAAAATGCTTTAACAGGAATCATTCAACGGTGTTGTACGATGAAGAAAAGATTAGAAAGGCCATTAAAAAAGAGGATAATACCAGAAGGGAGGTAGAATTTCTTTCAAGACGGATAGAAGACAATATTTCATGATAAAAAAAATTGCACTTTCAGCCCTGCTAATTTCACTTTCCTTATTTACATCTTACCTGATCTTCCTTGTATGCGTGTTTATTTTTATTGGCCTCACCAACATGGACCAGCCCGGCTCCTGGATGCCCATATTTTGCAGCCTGCTTCTCTTGGGGCTGAGCATATTTTTGATAAGACTTGCAGTCTTTATAGGAAGGGATTTAAGGATCAAGCCTAACTATTTGTAATTTATGCCTATTCTTTATTGAATTTCTTTCCCTGCCACGAATCTTTTTCCTCGAGAATCCTCCGAATAAGGGAGAGTGTTTCGTTCTTCCTCTTTGACCAACCAGGGGCCACAAGTTCATCAATATGGGGGTCCCCGGTAAGGCGCTGTATTACCATATCAGGAGGTAGAAATTCCAGGAAATCACATACTAGTTTTGCGTATTCCTCTTGCCCCAGACACCTGTACAGTCCCTTTCTGTATAAATCTTCCATCTTTGTTCCCTTTATAATATAGAGGAGATGGATTTTTATCCCATGGATTTCTATTTTTGATACCTCCTTTGCAGTAGCAAGCATATCACTCCTGCTTTCATACGGAAGTCCCAGTATTACATGGGTACAAATATTTATTCCCCTGTTTATGGTTCTTTCCACCGCCCTCCTGAAGCATGCTGAGTCGTGCCCCCGGTTTATAAACAAAAGGGTTCCGTCGTGAATGGACTGAAGTCCGTATTCCAACCAGATCAGATATTCCCTTGCATAATCCTGGAGAAGGTCCAGTATCTTGTCACCTATGCAGTCAGGCCTGGTCCCTATGGACAAACCGACTATATCATCAGATGAAAGGGCCTCTTCATACAAGGATTTTAGTTTTTCAAAGGGTCCGTAGGTATTGGAAAAGGATTGAAAATATGCGATGAATTTTTTGGCCTTGTATCTTTTAGTTAGATTATTCTTTCCCCTCTCTATTTGGTCGGCAATGGAAAGGCCTTTTTTCATGGCCCCTGTACCTGAGCCTCTTTGGTTACAATATATACACCCTCCCCTTGCCACTGTTCCGTCTCTATTGGGACACGTCAGCCCAGCATCCAGGGATATCTTCTGTACCCTGCAGCCAAATATATTTCTAAGATAAGAATTAAGGTCGTAATACCGCCTTCGGCTCATTTTTTTGGGTTAATTTTGATGGTCTCGTAAAAAGATTCAAATTCAAGGCGCGCAAATCCTGAGGAATGAGCCGTACTTATAGTACGCTGCAGTGACCTGCCTGCAGCAGGCAGGCGAAGGATGCAGCGCAACGCAGAAGTTGGACTTTTTACGGAGCCATCAAATTTATCCTAAAACACAGATAACACCCGCGTGCTTGGAGGAATTTATACCATATTACCCACAATATAGGTTAAAAAAAGGGGCGGCTTCCGCATGAAGCCGCCCCTTTTAATTATTTGTTCTAATTTATTCAACCGGGTAACCGGCACTCAACCACGCCTTCCAACCTCCGTCCAGATTTTCGGCGTTTTTGTATCCCATTCTTACAAGGTTGTTGGTTGCCAGGGAAGCCCTGGCGCCTGATTTACAATAAACGATAATTTCCGCGTTTTTATCCGGTACCTTGCTTTCTATTTTGAACTCAAGGAGTCCTCGGGGTATGTGCATTGCGCCTGGTATATGTCCGGCTTTGAATTCATCCTCGGTTCTGCAATCCAAAAAGATTACCCCGCCTTTATCATGCTTGGCCTTTGCATCCTCGGGGGATATCATTTCAATCTTTCCCTGGGCCTCCTTAACCAGGTCCTTGGCGGTCATCTGTGCCAGCGCCAATCCTGAATTAAAAGCAAGGGCAATACCAATTGTCAGGCCGATCAATAAGACCAAACTTCTTCTTTTCATAAATGTTCTCCTTTCATCTATAGCTAAGTTTTTATCGTTAAACTTGGCCAACTGAGTTGTAGCCACTCTCCTCCCTATTTGGGTTCCCATTTCTGCTTCCTGGGAACCTGATCTTCAGGAATAATTACTCCTCTGTTTGCCTTTCTCTCCTCCTTTCTTACATTGTCCCCGGTTAAAAATATAGCTTTGTTGCCATGGCATGCATTGCAGCTGGAATTCTGAGTAGTCTTTCTGCTTATGTTATGCGGTGTCGCCATTTTCCACGTAGGCAGTTCATCGAAATTGCCCAGGGCATCCTCCACGTAAAAATCAAAGGTCTCCCTGCAAACAGGTATATGCCTCAGTGTAACATACTTTTCCGGCCTTTTTTCAGATTGCAAAGGGTTCAGCCCTATCTTGAAATCAAGCCACGACGCCTCTGTTTTAAAATAAGGAAGCCCCTTTTTGTCCTTGCCAACATGGCAGGAAGAGCAATTCTTATATGGCTGGGCATGGCATACATGGCATGTCAATTTATCCTTATGTATTCTGTGGGTTATCATATTTTCGGCACCCTTTTCGTAGATCTGCTGATGGCAGTCCTCACATTTTGGTGCTTCTGCCACATCGTATCTGTTGGAACATTCCTTACAGCCGGCGTGCATTTCTTTGCCGCTGTGACATTTTTCGCATTTCATATACTTTTTTCTATGAACATCCGGGGGTATACCTTCATTTTTTCCCAGATACTCTTTCTCCACCCTGCTGCCGTGACACGCAGTGCATACCTCCTGCATGGGCGGCTTCTTCTTAAAAAGATGCCCATCCAGAAATCCGCCTTCCACCGACTCCGGCCTGCTGATATGGCACTGCCCGCAACTGCTGTGGCATTCGTAACAGTGGTTATTCATGGCGCACTCAAGCTTGTTGCGGACCACCGCGTTGTCAGTGGCTCTTGCATTGATTATCTTTCTATAGGGGCTTAGAGTGTTATGCAGACTTTGTTTATAATCTTCGTTGACTCCGTAATGACATCCCCCGCACGCCTCTGTGGCATCCGGATAGGTGGGGTCCTTTTTTACCCCCTTGTGTGCTGTCTTCCAGTTGGTGTCGTCCGGGTTGCCGCCGTGGCACTCGTGGCATGCTATATAGCCGTGATTTTCATCTTCCAGGATATCGCTGTCTACAAATATCTTTTCGTGCGGAGCCAACGGCTCCACAGCACCGCCTCACCCTTCCCCCTTGGTCATTTCGGACTGGGCTTTATCTTTGGTCTTGGCTATCTCTCTGGTTATTTTTATCAAATCCCTTGCGCTGGTATGGCACTTGAAACACTGGGTATCCTCATATGCCTGAACTTCAAATGGATTGCCAATCAGGGACAAAACGGCAATCGATAGAAATGCCACCACAATTCTGATCCGCTTTATGTACCTCATATCTTTCCCCCTAAAAGTAAATAGAAATCTTTAATATGGAGGTTTAACAAAGATGCTCAAATATGTCAAAGCGATTTTTTCAATCACTTTATGCTTTTTTTAAGTAAAGAACCATATCGCTGCATTTTTCAGAATCACAAAGACCTGAGCCAGTGATTTGTTTAATTTACCGGTTCAGTTATTTGCTGGGTTAATCTATGAATCAATCTAAATGGGAGAAATATATTCATCCGGAGATTAAGTCTCCTGTATCATTCCCCTTTATGCCGGGTTTCGAATTGAATGGTGATATGTTCCATGCTGTATTTTTCGCGAAGCAGTCTTTTAATTTGCTTAAGTATTACCTGGCTCTGGCTGACCGATATATCCTCAATTAAAACGTGGGCGCTCATGGCGTATATTCCGGAAGAAATGGTCCATAAATGAAGGTGGTGTACGCTCTTCACATCCGGGATGCCTTGGATATCACCAACCATCTTTTCCGCGTTTATATCTCGGGGCGTGGCCTCGAGAAGTATATCCACGGATTCTCTTACCAGCCCATAGGCCCCCCTGAGAATCATAGCCCCGATCAGGATTCCAATTATGGGGTCTGCAAAGTGCCATCCTGTAAAAAGGATAATAAGAGCGCCTGCGATAACTCCGCCAGAGGAGATGGTATCCCCGACTAAATGATAAAAGGCAGATTTCAGGTTCAGGTTTTTCAAGTCCGACTTCCTGAGGACCAGTATACCCGCCAGGTTGGCCCCAACGCCTATTCCGGCCACCAGAAGCATGAAGATGCCCTCTACTTCACGGGGGTCAACCAGACGCTGAAAGGCCTCGTAAAATATGTAAAAGGAGATAAACACAAGGAGCGTGCCGTTGAACAAGGCTGCCAGAATCTCCAGCCTGTAAAACCCGAAGGTCTTGGAGTTGGTCGGGGGTTTCTGACCCGCCACCATGGCCACCATGGTTAGGCCCAAGGCAATCAAGTCTGTAAACATGTGTCCCGCATCGCTTAACAGGGCAAGACTTTGGGCCAGGATTCCGCCGATTATCTCCACGACCATCACCGCAGCTGTAATCGACAGGACAATCGTCATGTTGCGCAGGCCCGAAGAACGAGAAGTGGTGCCCAATCCTGCCGGATGATGTAAATAATCGTTGCTTATTTTACTCATACCCTACTTACCCCATTTTCAGTGCTCAATAAAAGAATTCAATAAAGAGGCCTTGGTATACCGTTTATCCGGAGGGAATGCAAAGAATAAGGGGCAACCTAACGCCTGATACACTCGGGGGAAAGGTTCGGCCCTTATCCAGTTGTAAATTTAATAATCGGGAAAAACCCGGAATACTCACCTTTAGATATATTCCTGGCCTTTGAGCCTGTCTACGTATGTCTGGGCGGAGAAGGCGGCGGTGGCCCCGTCCCCGCACGCGGTAACCACCTGCCTTAGCTTCTTGTCGCAACAGTCGCCGCAGGCGAATATGCCCTCCGCGGAGGTTTTCATTTCCCTGTCCACGATTATAAAACCCGCCTCGTTGGTCTTTATGGTATTGCTGAGAAAGGATAGATTTGGTTTATAACCTATGAATATAAATACGCCGTTTACCGGAAGCTTTCTCTCTCCGCCGGTTTTAACGCTTTTTACCTTTACGCCGTCCACCAGACTCTGACCGTATATCTCCTCCACAACCGAGTCCAGCATGAACTCTATCTTATCGTTATTTACGGCCCTTTCATGGAGTATCTTTGTAGCCCTCAGCCGGTCTCTTCTATGGATGATATAAACCTTTTCCGCAAACCTGGTTAGAAACATGGCCTCTTCCACTGCCATATCCCCGCCCCCTATAACCGCCACGGGCATTCCTCTGAAAAAGGCACCGTCACAGGTAGCGCAATAAGACACCCCTTTCCCCGTATACTCCTGCTCCCCGGGAGCGCCGAGTTTTCTCTGTTCGTTTCCCGCGGCTATTATAACGGACAGGCACCTGAAGGGTTCTTCCTCTTCCTGTATAAAAACCTTCTTCACATTGTTTTCGGAGCTTGTATCAATCCGGCTGACATCCCCTGAATATATTTTCATTCCAAAGGATCTGGCCTGCCCTTCCATGTTTTTAACGAGCTCCGGTCCGGGTATACCCTCAATGAATCCAGGGTAGTTCTCTATCTTGTCCGTAAGAGAAACCTGCCCTCCCAGGCCCATCCTTTCGATCAAGAGGTTGGAAAGCCTCGCCCTGGCTGCGTAGAGGCCTGCTGTAAGTCCTGCCGGACCGCCGCCTATGATTATGACATCATATATGTCGTTCCTGTTAATTTTTTCTTGTTCCATGATGAACCGATCTCCCTTTTATTTTTGGTTTTCAATTTCAACCCGGAAATTCCTACTCTTTAAAAAGGCAAAAAAACATAAAAATCCAACAGTGGATAGCAAGAATTAAAATCCCTTTAAAGATAAAATTCAAGTCCCAATTTTGAAGGCATCGGAAAAAATTTGAGTGGGGGGTCCGGGAAGGTTCAGGGAAGGAAGGATCCACTATATTGACTTGTTGAATTTCTTCTTTTTAGTCTGTATAAAAAAGCGGTGACAAATAATACCTGCTTCAGCCATTTGTAAACAGTAAACTCATAGCATCTGCAGATGCGGATGGAAAAAGCCCTTTTGACCCCTCTGTCCATCAGCCTGCAGTAAACATGCAGGGGATTCAGACTATGCTGCATATATATGATTAAATTTTCCATATTAACACCTTGTTTTCCCTTATTTAAATTATCGGCATTCCCTGAAAAAACTTGAAGCAGGGCCTGAAAAAAACCTTAAAAAAACTTAAAAAAAATATTTTTTTTCTAAAGTTTTTACTCATGCAATCCGATAAAGAGGGTGAGGAGAAATGAAAAGTCATGGTTATATCCAATTACCAGATAAATAATGTACTCCGGGTTTACGGGGAGCAACTCCGCCAGACCAAGATTTCCAGCAAGGTTAAAAATCTTGGGGCCGGCTCTCCGGACAGGATTAATATATCCGCAGAGGCAAAAAGAAAGGCGGTTATAGAGAAAATTACAGCGGATATAGTAGAAAAGATCACCCAGTTCGGCCCCAATAACAACATGGAAAGGGAGGTCTTCAAGAAGCTCGAAGCCGAATACGGAGCAAGCCTGGCGATCACAAAAAAGGATTCCAATGAATTGATCTTCAAGGTAATCGACGAGGACGGTGAGACCATTAATTCTCTGTCCATCGAAGACTCCAAGTTCTTGAGGCACAAATTGGAGGAAATTACCAAGAATACAGTTAAGCAAAACATGATGTAATAAGGGAGGTTCCCGATGAAAATTGATGACAAGGTTACAAATTACGAGGTAAACAATTACCTGTCCAATGCTTCCAGAGCTCAAAGGACAGAGGAGGAAAGTACCCGGGAAGGAGAAAGGGTAAAGGGAGAAGAACGGACTGAAACCCGGGATACTGTTGATATATCAGGTTCTTCAAGGGACGCCCAGATGGCCAGGGAGGTTATCTCTTCGGAGCCTGATGTCAGGGAAGAAAAGGTCTCCGAGGTCAAGGAACAAATAGAATCAGATCAATATGAGGTGGATAATCAGGAAGTGGCCGACAGGATGGTCGGCGCATTTATAGACGAAGTTATATAATTATCTTGCTGAAATAATTAAGACAAAGGATACGCAGGTCCTAAGGGCCTGCGTTTTATTTTTTATTGACCGCCGGTTGTTGCTTTGTTAAAAATATTTTTTCTTGGAGTATTAATCCAAACAACCACAGGATTATAAAAAGGAGGACAAATTGGACATCTTAGTTTGCTTGAAACAGGTTCCGGATACGGAAACCCAGATTAAGATAGCCCCTGACGGGAGGTCCATAGTAACGGACAATATTAAGTGGGTAATGAACCCCTACGACGAGTATGCTGTGGAAGAAGGGCTGCGCCTCAAGGAAAAATTCGGCGGCCAGGTTACAATAATCGGAGCAGGACCCAGGCGGGCGACAGAGTCCATAAGGACAGCCCTGGCTATGGGCGCGGACAAGGGAATACTGGTGTATGACCCAACTGTTGAAACCAGTGATTCTCTTGGTATCGCCAAGATCCTGGCCGGTGTTATACGGGGGCTTTCATTCGATATCATCCTGTGCGGAAAACAAGGTGTGGACGATGACTCCGGCCTGGTGGGCTCGATGCTGGCCCAACTACTCAATATTCCCCAGGTATCCACCGTGGTACACCTGGAGGTCAGCGATGATGCCACCTCCCTCAAGGCCCATAAAGCGGTTGAAGGAGGAACCCTGATAATGGAATCGCCTCTTCCGGCATTGATCACTGCCCAGAAGGGTTTAAACGAGCCCAGGTACGCATCGCTTCCGGGTATTATGAAGGCCAAGAAAAAGCCTTTGGAGACCAGGACCGTCCAGGACCTGGAACTCGATGCCAGCCAGGTCGGGGAAGCCGGGGCAAAGACAAAGGTGGAGCAATTGGGCCTACCGGAGGAAAGAAAGCTTGGAAAGACAGTGGAGGGGGAAACCCCGGAAGAAAAGTCCGCCGTGCTGGCAAGGCTGCTGCATGAAGAGGCGAAGGTAATTTAGCCCGGAGAAACCATAAACTATAAGGAGCAAAACATGGAAAAAGGAGTCTGGACAATTGCGGAACAAAGGGAAGGCAAATTAAGAAAGATATCCCTGGAGGCCGTCAGCGAAGGCAGACGCCTGGCGGACAAGCTGGGCGGGCCTCTAACCGCCGTGTTGCTGGGCCACAATATAAAAGACCATGCGTCGTTGCTGGGAAAATACGGTGCGGACCAGGTTATTGTGGCGGATAACAAGGACCTGGAATATTTCACCCCCGAGGCCTATGCCTCTGTAGCAGTACCGCTTTTACAGTCAAATAAACCGGAAATAATCCTGCTTGGCGCATCATCCCAGGGAAGGGAATTTTCGGGCAGGCTCGCCGCAAGCCTTAATGTAGGCGTAGCCCAGGATTGCGTGGAGTTCTCCCTTGAAAACAGCGGCCTGGCAGCCAAGAGGCCAGTTTATGCGGGCAAGGCATATGCCACTATTACATTTACACAAGGTCCCCGGATAGCAACCGTGAGACCCAATGCCTTTCCAGTGAACGAGCCGGATGATTCAAAATCCGCCGAGATAATTTATGCGGACGGAACCATTGATCCTTCTGTCCCCAGGTCAAAGGTCGTAGAGTTCCAGAGGGCGCCCGGAGGAAAGATAGACCTTACCGAGGCGGAGAGGATAGTTTCCGGCGGAAGGGGTATGAAAGGGGCCGAGAATTTCAAGGTCCTGGAGGAACTTGGCGACGCCATCGATGCCTCTATAGGAGCCTCCCGCTCCGCTGTGGACGCCGGATGGAGGCCACATTCCGACCAGGTGGGCCAGACCGGAAAGGTAGTATCGCCCCACCTTTATATAGCATGCGGCATCTCGGGGGCCATACAGCATCTTGCAGGTATGAGGACCTCCAAATATATAGTGGCCATAAACAAGGACCCGGAGGCCCCCATATTCCAGAAGGCCGATTATGGAGTGGTTGGGGATCTGTTCGAGGTGGTGCCTGCACTTACCAAGGAAATAAGAAAACTATAACGCCGTTAAGATTGCCCCAACTTCGCGTTGCGCTTGGGTTTTCAACCCCCGCTACGTTTTCTGCTGCTGCACAATCCGGGTTTAACCCTGGATATTTTTTCCGCTGTTTACGGAATATACAAAGGCCAGCAGCTCCGCCACCACCACATACAGCTCCGGCGGTATCTCCTCGTTCAGATCCAGCCCGTATAATACCTCTATCAGGTCGGGATCGTTATGGATGTGAATATTGTGCTCCCTGGCCGCCTCTATAATCTTCTCAGCCAGTTTACCCTTTCCCTTGGCGGTCACCCTGGGTGCGTCATCCTGCTCCGGACGGTAGTTCAGGGCTGCGGCCTTCTTATGTTTAGTCTTTTTCTCCATTTAAGCCACAAAGTTTATCGAATCGCCATGCTCCTTTATTATCTCTGTTATAAGGGGCTCCTTGACGATTTCCGGTCTTTTTACATGGCATTCCATGTAGGGAACCCGGAACCCCCTGTCTTTTAATATCCGGATAAAACCCGGCAAATTTTCCTGGATAAGTGCTCCTGCCCTCTTGTGTGTTACCAGGAATCTGCCCTCTATTTCCTTATCCTTTACCGCCAGATCGGCCCTCATGGGCCCCAGCCTGGACATTTCCAGAAAGAAGGTCATCCTGTACGCCTCCCTGGAACCCCTTTCGCCTCCTTGTTTTTTGTCCTTATTCAAATGTATCAACAACTGGCCTGTTGTAAACAGCCCGTCCGGGAACTGAACCGGAACAGGCAGAAATATCCTTCCACTGTTTTCCAGGCCGAATTTGTTCAATACCTGCAAATCCTGTATGGTTGACACAAGCCTCTTCAGCTTACTGACATCCTCGCCCTTTAACTCAATCATCCTGGAGGCAAGGCCCTTTAAATCGGTCTTTATCAGCCTTTCGAGGTCCGCCGTGGAAATCCTTTTTTGTAAAAGCGCCTTTCCCAACTTCGACTCCCACCCGAGGCCCGACCTGTGGATAAGTTTCCTCAAGGATGTTTTCGGCGATTTAAGAAACATCCGCCTTGAAAGGTTATCTATTAATTCCTGAAGCAATAATGTCTTTTCACCCGGCATATTGCGCCGGCCTATATCCTCCATTATGGACTCCCAGATATTCTCCTTTATGGACGATAGGATACGGGAGGTATTCAAGGGTGCGGGACTTTTTGTACCTTCACCAATTAGCTTGAGTACGGTCTTTGGCCGGACCTCATCCACCTTAAGCGAGAGATTCTGGCCTTCGGAAAGGGGCAGACTGGTCTTTGCCTTTATCCTGTTCCCGTTTATTAGCAACAGAATGGTATCTTGCGAAAGTGACTTTAAAACGCTTCCCTGGAGAACATCATTTTTTGATATGCTGGAAAGGGCAAAATTGCCGTCCTGAGGTCGAATGGATAAAAAGGCCTTAAGAAATTTCGGAGAATGGATTTCTATCAAAATATAACCTACTTATCAGCCTGGTTTGAAATCTTGTTCCTCAGGTCCAGCACGAGCTTTACCTCGGTTTTTGGTATTGAAAGCATGCTTGCTATGGCCTCAGGCTTATGCCCCTGACCTGCCAGTCCTATTATCTCTTTTTCCTTATCATTTCCGTAGGACTTATTTTCATCCGGCCGGGGCACCCTGGCCAGCAGCACATCCGCCCTTTCCACCAATGCGTTCAGACTTGCAATCCTGTTCTCAAGCTGACTGTTAAGACTTTTTATAAGCCTTTGTTTTTCCTCGAGTTGACCCTGAAAGCTCTCCGAAATGTTCCGGACGTCGGTAAGCAATGAGGAAAGTCCGCCCAGTTCCTTATCTAAAAAATTACTTTTATAAAAGTACCTAAGTCTTTTGATTAAAAAGATAAAAAATACAACAATTAAAATATCAATGCCTATTTGGGCCATTATCAGGAATTTAACATCCATAAAGGTCATAATATCTACACCTTGATATCTATGAGGCTTCCCTCAGGTTTTCCGGAATCTTCTTCAGGTTCTTCATCAGGGCCTTTTTCGGTGTCTTGTTCTCTTTCTTTCTCCTCGCCCTGTTCTTCTTCCTTCTCCTTGTCGGCGCTTATCTCTACATGGTTCTTGGGCTCCGACTCCTGTATCTTTTCCTTCTCCTTACCCTTCTTTTCTTTTGTTTCCTGTGCCACAAACTGCTGATTTAATTCCATGCTCTGCTTTTTTACATTATGCACCTCTTTGATTGCATCCCCCTGCCCCAATACGATATTCATATCTGTTGTATTGGCCATACCAGACTCCTCTTAAGGTCAGACAGCCAGGAACTGGGTTATGAACACCCTTTTAACCTTCCCGCCTGCCAAGGCGGAATTTATGTTCTCGTAAACAGAATTCTTCAGGCTTTCAATGGACGGGAGTCCCTCCGTGTTATTGGCCTCTTTTACCAGTATATCGTAAATGATAGCCCTGAGAAGCTTTCTCTTGTTTTCCATCTCCTGCCTTAACTTTTCATTCGGCAATCTAAAGGAAATACTTAAGGACATATAGGTAAACCTTTTGTTCTTTTCAAATGGAATCACAAAGAACGGAAATATCAGGGAACGAATCCTTGGAATGGGTATAGAAACCCTGTCGCCCTGATGCACGGACCCTTTTTCACTGTCCCCAATCCCGGACTTTCTTTTTTCCAGGTAAATCGCCGCGCCCACAAGGACAAGAAGTACCATAACCGCGGAAATTGCGTATTGAAGCCCCTTGCCCCTGTGTCCGGTTTTTATGACCTCGCCCTCTGTCCCTTTGGGCGAGACACCTGTTTCCTTTTTCTGGAGCTGTCCGGATTCATCTCCGGAGAAATCGGCGGGAGGTTCCTGTTCCTGTTGCGGTACCCCATCATCCAATTCGTCACCGGAAAAATCGCCGGAATCCCCTGACGCCCCGTCGTCCAGTTCATCCCCGGAGAAATCGGCGGAATTCACCTCCTGTTCCTGCGATTTCTCCTTCTCTTGCTCGAAGTCGGGCCTGTCTTCCTTTTTCCTGTATAAAGAAACCACATCAACTCCTGTAAAAGGACCTCAATCTTGCCCTCAACCTGACTATTGCCTTGGAATGTATCTGAGATATCCTGGACTCCGTCAAATCCAGTACCTCCGCTATCTCCTTCAGGGTCAATTCGTCATAATAGTATAATGAGATAACCAGCTGTTCCTTTTTTTGGAGACCCTCGAGCGCCTTTGCAAGTACGCCTTTTAACTCCTTTAGCCTCAATTCCTCAAAGGGAGACGGCAGGTTAGATACCTGTTTTGTGTATCTGGGTATGCTTCCGTCAGGCATTATCTCATTAAGGCTCAAAAGGGAAATACCCTTTGCCCTGTCTATCATCTTATAATAGGAATCAATGTCCACCCCTATTTCTTCGGCCACTTCGTGGTCTTCCGGTTCTCTGCCCAGCCTGGACTCAAGGGCTAAGATGGTATTTTCTATCTGGTGCACGTCTTTCCTGATGGACCTGGGTACCCAATCCATTTTCCTCAGTTCGTCCAGGATGGTCCCTTTTATCCTGTGCTCCGCATAGGTCTGGAACTTTATACCCATTTCCGGATCAAATTTTTCAATGGCATCCAGAAGCCCTACTATGCCGGCACTTATCAGTTCATCCCTTGATATGTTGGGGGGGAGCCTGATGGAAATCCTGTCCGCTATATACTTTACCAGAGGTGCATACTTTTTTATAAGTTCTTCCCTGGTCCCTGTACGGGGTTCTGCAGGGTTTATCTCCCTGTATCTGTTTATCTTCGTCTTTACCATGCCCTGTCCGTCCCGCCTGACATGAGTCTTTTAAAAAAGAATTTGATATTTCCGTCGATACATGTCTTGGTTTCCTGCAATAATATGTAGTCTGCAAGCCGCCTGAAATTATTGCTCGAATATGTTTCCGGATACAGGCAAACAACCGGTTCTCTCCTGGTTACCGCCTCTTTCAGAAACTTGTCCCATTGTATAAAGCCCGCATAATCTAATGATATGCCCCCCATAAATTTCTCCACCACCCGGGCCAGGTTTTGGTAAACCGACTTTGCCTCTATTTCGTCCTTAACCATATTTATCAGCAGGGAAAATTTCTTGGTGCCGTACTGGTGATACATTACCTTGATAAGGGCGTATGCATCCGTAATAGAGGTTGGTTCCGGCGTAACCACGATCATTCTCTCCTGTGCCGCAAGATTAAAATAAAGTACGTTGGACGAGATGCCCGCACCGGTGTCGATGAGCAATAGATCAAAGTTTTTGTTCAGTGCGTCAAATTCATTCAGCAGGTTGACCTTCTGGCCTTCGGTCAGGTGCGCCAGCTCCTGCACCCCGGAACTTGCCGGTATTACGGCCACACCTTCCGGCCCCCGGACTATGATCTGGGAAAGCTCCTTCTCCCCCTTTATTACCTCCTCGATATTATGACCCGGATTAATGCCGAAGATGATGTCAATATTGGCCAGTCCCAAATCCGCATCAAATATCAAAACCTTTTTCTTCATCCTTTGACAGGCGATGGCAAGGTTTCCGACAACATTGGTCTTACCCACACCCCCCTTTCCGCTGGTTACGGCCACTACCTTTGGTATATTCACCGGCAAAAAGTTGTCCCGGGTCTTGCTGCTTACAATGTCCCTGCCTGCTTCCCTTTTAATAATGTTCCGTAAATTTGTCGCCTGATCCATATCTCGATCTCCGGTTAAGGCCTTCAATTGTCATTCAAAACCTTCTTTAATATACTTCTTTTATCTGCCTTTTCTATATCATCCGGCACATTCTGCCCGGTGGTAATGTATGAAATAGGCAGTTTAAATTTCATTATCTGGTTTATCATGGATCCGCATCTTTTGGCCTCGTCAACCTTGGTGAATATATAGCTCCGGTAATTCAAAGGCCCAAAATTTATTGCAGTCCTGTTCATCTCCGGTTCGTTGGTAGATACATTCAACAGCAGGTGGATACTTATGCCCAGATCATCCGTAATTATCTCTCTCAACTCCCGTATCCTGGACAAATCGTACTGGCTCTGACCCGCTGTATCTATCAATACCACGTCTTTGTCCCTCATCCTGCCCAGGGCGAACACCAGATCCTTCCTGCAAAAGGCCCGAAAACAGGGTATGCCCATAATATTTGCATAGGTCCTGAGTTGCTCCACCGCACCAATACGATAGTTGTCCACCGAAATAAGCCCTACTTTTTTTCCGGCATTCAGCATACTTCCGGCAGCCAGCTTGGCTATTGTTGTTGTCTTGCCTACTCCGGTAGTCCCTGCAAGGGCTGCTACGGCCTGACTTCCGTTTCCCTGTGCGAACGGATCCTTCACCTCTATCTCTTTTACGAATTCCCGAATGGTTCTCTTTTTCAGGGTCTCACCTGTTTGGCCCGTTTCGCTGAACACCCCCGCCCTGTCCAGGAACATCCTTGCGTAATTATCGCTCACCCCGTTTCTGATTATCCTGGAATAAAGATTTAATATCTCGGGATTCATTATTATATTTTCCATGGACCTGCCGGACTGACCGAGGAGAAATATCATCTCTTTTATGCTTATGAGCTCGGACCTGACAGGTCCCATGTATTCAGGGCTCTGGCGGTATATGTCACCTTGGCCTTCAATTGCCGTCACCTCGAATCCATCCCCGAGTTTTCTGGTGGAAAGTATCATGGCCTCAGGACCCAGGGAATTCTTTACATTTCCTATGGCCTCCCTGATGGTATTTGCCTTGAATCTTTTAACCTCCATGATTCAGCGCCACCTCCCCCATTGATTTTATCTTTACGTCACTCAGAAGTTCGCTCTGGGACAGTACTACCAGGGAAGGAATAAAGGTCTCAGTGACTTTTTTGATGTGTCTGCGCAGCACCGGAGAAGTCAGGAGAATGGGCTGAATGTTTTCTCTCATGGCCTTCTCAGCCTTTTCCTTTATGGATTTAATAACCGTATCCGCTGCCTTGGGGTCGACCGAGAGATAGGAGCCGTGTTCGGTCTTTTGTATTCCCCTTGAAAGCAGGTCCTCTACATCCTGGGCCATGGTTATTACCTTTAGTTCCCCCTGTTCATCCGTATACGGGTTGATAATAGACCTGGAGAGCTTGTGTCTTACATATTCCGTTAATAGTTCGGCATCCTTGGTTAAGGGTGCGTAATCCGCGAGTGCCTCCACAATGGTCAACAGATCCCTGATCGAGATTCTCTCCTGCAAGAGGTTCTGCAGTACCTTCTGTAAGATTCCCAGTGGAAGCAGGTTGGGAACTAAATCTTCAACCGCCTTGGGATATAACTTGCTCAGGTTGTCAAGAAGGTTCTGCGCCTCCTGGCGGCCGAGCAGCTCCGCGGCATGTGATCTGATAACCTCCGTAAGATGAGTGGCCATAACCGTTGTGTTGTCCACCACTGTATACCCGGCTATCTTCGCCTCTTCCTTCCTTTGCTCCGGTATCCAGAGGGCGGGCAGATTGAATGCGGGTTCCGTTGTTTCTATGCCCTCTATCATTTTTGTAGTATCCCCGGGATCCATTGCCAGATAATGATTTACCATCAATTCCCCGCTTGCAATCCTTACTCCTTTTAAAAGTATCTGGTATTCTGCTGAATTCAGTTGAAGATTATCCCTTATATGTATCGGCGGAAGGACCACGCCCATTTCAGCGGCAAATTGCCTCCTTATTGACCGTACCCTGTCAAGAAAATCGCCTCCCTGTTCTTTGTCCACAAGGGGAATAAGTCCGTAGCCCACCTCCAGCTCAAGAGGGTCTACCAGGAGCAGGTGTTCCACATTCTCCGGAGCGGATTCCACCTTTTCCTTCTCCTTTTTTTTGGTCTCCATCTCCTTTGCCTTTTCAACCTGTTTGTTCCTGGATACCAGGAATATGGACCCGGCGATAATCAATGAAAGCACGATAAAAGGTATGTGAGGCAATCCGGGTATAAGGCCGAAGAAAAATATCGTAAAGGAGGCCATGTAGACCGCCTTGGGATACTCAAAGAACTGGAGCACGAATTCCTTGCCCATGGTTGTCTCGGAAGCCGCCCTGCTTACCACTATGCCGGCTGCGGTGGATATAGTAAGGGCCGGAATCTGTGAAACCAGCCCGTCCCCTATAGTCAGCAAGGTATAATTCTGGGCCGCGTCCATTACGGACATATTTTTTTGAAGCACCCCGATGACAAATCCCCCGATTATATTTATCAGTGTGATTATTATCCCGGCAATAGCATCACCCCTTACGAATTTGGCGGCGCCGTCCATTGCCCCGTGAAACTCCGCCTCCCTTGATATGGTCTCGCGCCTTTTCCTGGCGTTGTTTTCGTCAATAAGCCCCGCATTTAGATCCGCATCTATACTCATCTGCTTTCCGGGCATGGCATCAAGGGTAAACCTTGCCGCCACCTCGGCGATCCTGGTAGCACCCTTGGTTATGACCACGAAATTTACAATGACCAGGATGGCAAAAACAATCAGGCCCACCACATAATCTCCCCCAACCACAAAGCTCCCGAAGGACTTTATGACCTTTCCAGCGGCAGTGGGCCCTTCATTTCCGTGCAGCAATATGAGCCTGGTGGATGCCACATTCAGGGAAAGCCTGAAAAGCGTGGTAACCAGAAGAAGTGAGGGGAATATGGAAAAATCAAGGGACTTGAGCGTATACATGGCTATAAGCAGTATGGTGATGGAAATGGTAATGTTCAGGGCCAGGAAGAAATCAAGTATGGTGGGGTGAAGGGGAATTATCATTACGATGAGAATCGCCACCACCCCGATTACTGGCAACACCTCACTGGAAACAGAGGCATATTTTGATCTAATAGCTTCTTCCATATCTTAATAACCCCCTGGGCCTGCGTAGTTTCCCTTTAGCCTGTAAATATATGCCAGCACCTCCGCAACCGCCTGGTACAATGCGGCCGGTATTTCCCGGCCTGTTTCCACCAAAGAATACAGGCTTCTGGCAAGCTCCCGGTTTTCAACCACCGGAACATCGTTTTCCTCTGCCAACTCCCTTATCTTCTCTGCTATCTTTTCCGCTCCCTTGGCTATCAATTTAGGTGCATTCATGGTTTCGTTTTCGTATTTCAGGGCCACCGCTATATGAGTTGGATTGGTAATCACCACATCCGCATCAGGCACCTCCTGCATCATTCTCTTTCTGGCCATCTGGGTCTGGATGCTCCTTATCCTTGATTTCACGATAGGATCGCCCTCCGTCCTCTTGTGTTCCTCCTTCAACTCCTTCTTGCTCATCTTTAACTTCTTATTGGTCTCCCATTTCTGGAACGCATAATCTATTATCACCAGAAATATCATGGCCAGCGTGCATCTTATAAGGATCTTGAATATAGTCTTCAGGATATAGAGTATAATGGAAGACACCTCCATATGACCCAAAAGGGGCAAGTCCTTCATCTGCGACTTTACGGTGAGAAATGCCACGCCCCCTACTATGGCAAGTTTCAGCAGACACTTGAATAATTCCATGAAGGCCTGCTTGGAAAAGAGCCTTCCAAGCCCCTTTATGGGATCCAGCTTGGAGAGCTTCGGGGTGACGGCTTCAGGTGTAAACAAGACCCCTACCTGCATAATGTTGGAGAATACCGCGGCTATCAGAATAGCAGCAAACACGGGCGCCATAATCAAAATAAATATCTCCACCATCCGGTTGGCCAATGTTAAAAAATCGGAAATCTCCAGTTCATTGAACTCAATAAGGGCGTAAGATTCCTGGACAATAATCTGCAGGTAATTAAACATATAGCCGCCGAAAAAGGTCAGGGCAAGCATCCCGGCCACAATAACAGCCACAGAGGGCAATTCCCTGCTCTTGGCTACCTCTCCCTTTTTCTTGGCCTCTTCTTTTTTTCTCGGAGTCGGCTGTTCGGTTTTTTCTTCAGCGGTCTCTTCAGGCATTTTTTAACCCCTCAACAACGACATGGTATTTATAAGCAAGGAATCCAAGCGGCCTATATACCCCTCCATTAATATCAAGAGTACATTCAGGGATATGCCGAAGAATACGAGCCCTATTACTATTTGAACCGGGAAGGCCACGATCATAATATTCATCTGGGGCATGAATTTCACAATCACCCCAAAGGCCACCTTTGTAAACAAAAGTGCGGCCATGGCCGGGGAGGCTATCTTTACTGCAATAACAAACATGTCAGCGGATAGCCCCAGGATTTCCTGGAATAACTGCCTGTTCAGGCTGAGTGTGCCCACCTTTATTAACTCAAAACTATCCTTCATGGCGCCGAGTACGATATGATGGCCGTTAAGCAAAAGGAACAGCACAACGGCAACGAAATATGCCATGTTGGAGATTATGGAAATTTCGGTTCCACTCTGGGGATCCAGGACATTAGCCAGTGCGAATCCGGTTTGAAAACCTACGAAATTGCCCATTATTCGAACGGCCTCGAAGAACATCTCCACCAAAAGCCCCAATATCATGCCTGCTATGATTTCCGATATTACCAATCGACCCATTCCCAGTGCGGTATCCGGAAAACACCCCGTCCCCGTCTCTATAACCGGAAAAAGAATGATGCTTACAATAAGGGAAAACCCGGCCTTTGAAAAAACGGGAATAACCCTGGCACTGAAAAAGGGAAACATGAACATAAACACACTGACCCTGATAAAAATGAGAAAAAAGGTCTTGAACTCATGGTATGTAAGGGGTAATATTTCCATTATTTAAATTCCTGTGTATTCAACGCAATTACCTTATATAAAAAGGGATCTGCTCTATGGTCGTGGATGTAAACTGTATCAGGTTTTCAATCATCCAGTTTGCAAAAAAGAGCAGTGCAAGCAATACCACCAATATCTTGGGTACAAATGTCAGGGTCATTTCATGGATCTGCGTAACCGCCTGAAATATGGCTACAAGCAGACCTACGGCCAGCCCGAGGCCCAGCATGGGCATGGCCACCAATATGGTAGTTTTTATGGCCTCCTGGGCGAAATTTATTACAAATTCAGGTGTCATAAGCTATACCCCCACAAAACTTTTTACCAGGGAGCCCACAATCAGATACCAGCCGTCCACCAAAACGAACAACATGAGTTTAAATGGAAGTGAAATCAGTATAGGCGGAAGCATCATCATGCCCATGCTCAACAAAACGCTGGCCACCACCATGTCTATAATCAGAAACGGTACGTAAAGGACAAAGCCTATGATGAATGCGGTCTTCAACTCACTTATTACAAAAGCTGGTATAAGAACCGATGTGGATACATCCTCTGAATTCTCCGGCCTCTTCTCATCGGCCATATTTACGAACAAGGCCAGGTCCTTTTCCCTGGTATGCCTTAACATAAAATTCCTTATGGGATTCAGGGCGGTCTCCAATGCCGCCTTCTGGGTTATATCTTCACTCAAGTAGGGCTGTAGGGCCTTGCTGTTAATCTCCTGCCACACTGGCATCATGATAAAGAAGGTAAGGAACAGGGCCAGGCCGGCAATAATCTGGTTGGACGGTGTCTGCCTGGTTCCCAGGGCCTGCCTCAAAAAGGCAAATACAACTGCAAGCCTTGTAAAGGAGGTCATAAGTATAAGTATGGCCGGCGCAAGGGAGAGAATGGTCAAAAGAAATATTATCTGCAAAAAAATGGATATGTCTTCCGGGCCCTCTCCCTCGGCAACCCCTATCTTGAGGGAAGGGAACATAAAGTCCCCGGCAAAGGCCACGTCGATAAAAATGGCCCCCAGGATCAGAAACAGGATCGAAATAAACAGGCATCTCCTGGTCAGCCTATTTTTGGTATTCCTGAATCTTATTTTCTCTTTGTTCCTGTTCACCGTCTGACCTTCCATTTTGAAGGTTAAGGGAATCAATCTTTGTCAAAAAATTTATATTGCCGGGGGTTACCCCCAGGACTATTTTCTCACCGGACACCTCTATAACCTCAATCCTCTGCTTTGGGGAAATGTGCATGGTAGAGAGTACCTTGATTATCATTCCGTCCTTTGCACCTCTTCTTTGAAGCAGAAACCTCTTCATAAGAAAAAGTGCCAGAATCAAAAGACCCAAAACTATAAACAGCATGGCCAAGGTCTTAAGCCCTGTAGACATAAGTCCTATGTCTTGTGTTTTAGCGGTTAAATCAATTACGCCTTCCATGATTCTTACCCGTCCCTATCTAAGTGACTTGGCCCTTTCCATGGGGCTGATGATCTCCGTGACCCTTATACCGAATTTTTCATCCACCACCACGACCTCGCCCTTGGCGATCAATTTATTATTTACATATATCTCCAGGGGTTCTCCGACCGCCTTTTCCAGCTCTATAACAGATCCCTGTCCCAGCTGCAGGAGATCATTTACAAGCATCTTTACCCTTCCCAGTTCCACGGATATATCCAGAGGTATATCGAGGATCAGGCCGAGCTCGCTGCTCTGTTGCTGAACGAATTCACTGCCTGCCTCTGACTGGGCCTGGCCGTTTTCTTTTGGATCGTTTTCCTGGTTCATTTTTTACTCCTTGTTTATCCTTTGCTCTATTTTAACCGCCTTTTTCTTGTTGCATGTGCCCGGATAACCCAGAAATTTAGGTATTCCCTTAATATTGACCATTATTGGCCTGCTTGTTTTTTGTTCCAGCTGGATTACGTCACCTGTTTTCATCTCCAGTATCTCTCGTCCGCTTATCTTTGTGGCGCCCAGGGTACAGCTGACATCCAGGGCCAAGTCTCTCACCTTCTCCGCTATGTGCTTCCTCCATCTCGTGTCCACCTCGATCTTTTCCTCCTGAAATCTCTGTGTCAGCTTGTCCCTTATGGATTCAATGGTGGAATAAGGTATGCATATGGTCATGGTGCCGGAATTGTTCTCAAGGTCAACCGCGAACCTTATAACCACCGCCATATCATTGGGCGTGGTAATGCCGGCGAATTGGGGATCCACCTCTGAGCGGGTGAAGATCATCTTGAGATCATGGACGTCCGACCACGCCTTTTGCAGGTCGTCCAGAATATCCTTTACTATCTTGTTTATGATTTTCACCTCGATGGAGGTAAATGCCCTGCCCTCCAGCTTCACATGCCCAACCCCCTTGCCCCCGAAAAAGGTATCCACAAAGGCAAACACCAGCGATGCCTCGAGAATAAGAAGGGCATGCCCCCTTAAGGGTTCCATTTTAAATATGTTGAGGCTGGTAGGAATGGGGATGGAACGGGAAAATTCGCCGAACTTTACAGATTCTATCTCTGTTATATTTACATCTATCACCGACCTGGTTGCAGCGGAAAGGCTTGTCTTTAAAAAGCCGATAAGCCTTTCATTGATAATCCCCAGGGTAGGCATTCTTTGATGCACAGGCCCGGCCTGCCTGGTAAAATCGTAGGCCTTTAATTTTTCTTCCTCTTCCGGTACCTCTGGCTCGGTCTTGACCTTGCCTTCGCTTATACCCTCGAGCAGGGAATCAACTTCGTCCTGTGACAATACGTTCTTCATTTTTCTCCCGCCTATTGAACCACGAATTCAGTAAAATATATCCTGCGAACGATGCCCGGTCCCAGTACCTGATTTATCCGGGATAGAAGCACCTGCTTCAACTCCAGCTTTCCCTCCATGGTATTTATCTCACTGAAATACTGGCTGGAAAGCAGCAGCAGCATGGTGTCCCTCAGCCGGGACTTATTATTCTCCAATACTATTTTGTCGCTCTCGCCGCCCAGCTCGAGCACAAGGGTAACCTTCAGGTATCTTTTTCCCAATCCCGATTTATCCATCAAGTTCACAATGAATGATTCCAATTGGTAGTTCACCCTTTTTTCTTCAATCCTGGCATCAGATTTTTCGGGCTTGGGTGCCTCGGGCTTCTCTTTTTTCCCGGCCTTCAGAAAATTCCACCCAAAGTACCCGCCCACGCCCAGAACAACCAGCATCAATGCAAGTGCAATCCATTTAACAGGCAATTTCCGGGCCGGTTGCTGTTTTTTTTCGGTCTCCTTATTTTCTATTTCCTCACTTTCTTCTTCAGGCATTTGTTCCCCCGATTCGAGTTAACTATGTTGGAAGATAATCTCCACTCTCCTGTTTAAGGCCCTGTTTCCAGGCGTGTCATTGGGATAAAGGGGCCTTGAAGGGCCGTAGCCCCCGACCGAAAAACGGGAAGAGGGTAGCTCCTTTTTCTCTATGAAATATTCCGCTACAGAAGACGCCCTGAAACAGGAAAGTTCCCAGTTGGACCCGGATTGTTCTCCTTTTAACTCCTGGTTATCCGTATGCCCCATTATAAGGATATCATTGGGACAGGAATACATGGCCCTGGCCATGGAATCCAGCACATTGAGCAGCCCCTTTTTCAACTCGGCCTTTCCAGGCTCAAACAGGATGTCCTCCTGAAAAGAGAACACGATTCCCCTCTCGTCGTCAGAGATTTTTATCAACTTGCTGAGTTCCTCTTCTTCATCCACCTTTATGTCGGACTCCACAGACGGTACGAAAAAATCCCTGAGAAGGTCCTTGTCTATCATGAACATGCGTTCGGTTTGCTTGTGTTTTTTAACCAAATCCTCAATCCTGCCCACCTCCCTGGTACTGGAAAATTCCAGCAGTCCCGCTGCATTTTGAATGTGCAATAGTATTGATTTCAGCTTTTTCGTGTCCATGGAGGACATGCTTAGAAGCATAACGAAAAAGGTGAGAAGCAGCATGAGAAGGTCCGAAAATGTTACCATCCAGGCATTCGGATCTACTCCTTGCTTCACTGCATCTTGACTTTTCTTAGCCATTATTCAAATATCCTGAAATCAAACTTTTTATATGTAAGTACACCCGGGGGCCTTTTTTTATAAATCCTTTCGATGTACTCGGGTGCGTCATAATTCAATATGATCTGGACCCTTCTGTTCCTTGCCCTGGAGGCCCTGGTATCATTTGATGTAACAGGCCTGTTGCTTCCAAATCCGTATGCAGAGACCCTTTCCGGCGAAACCCCTTCCTCTACAAGGTACCTGAGTACCTTTACCGCCATTAGCGCGGATACATCCCAATTGGATTTGAAGCCCTTTTCCTCCGCGGGCCTGTTATCCGTAAAGCCCTCTATATCCACGGGGTAACTTCCTTTTTTGATCGTGTCTGAAAGCCTTTTAAGAAGCTTTCGGGAAGAAGCTGTAAGCTCTGCCCCTTCCTCTCCGAAAAGGGCCTTTTCGGTCAGGGTTATTACCTCTTTTTTCTCCCGCGATTCAATCTTGATTTCCCCCGCCATTTCCTTCTCCATGAGGGCAAGTAATTGTTGCAGCTCCAATTTTCCATCCAACAAAGGAGCGGAGGGCGGTAGGATCGATTCCCCTGTTTTCAACGGGGAAAGCCCCCCGCTGAAACTGCCGAATGCACCAAGAAGTGATCCTATGGCCAATATTTTCCTTCTCTCATCTACTACCGCGATCGAATTCAGCAGGATAAAAAAGGTCAAAAGTATCAGGAAAAGAGAAGTAGTCATCACCAGCGTCACGTTGACCCCGGACCCCTGCTCTGTTTTTTTCGTTTTACTTCTCATGCCTGAAATAAGACCCCCTCTGGTTGGGCGGGATAAACGCCAGGAGCTTCTGCTCCAGTATTCTTGGATTGTCTCCGTTTGAAAGGGAAATTATCCCCTGGATCTCCAGCTCCTTGGTAAGAACCTCTTCTTTGCTTCGGGTCCTGAGCTTTCCCGCTATGGGCAAACATACGATATTGGCCAAAACAGAGCCATAAAAGGTGGTAAGCAGCGCCACGGCCATGGCAGGTCCTATCTTGCTGGGGTCCTCCATGGTCTGAAGCATTTGTACAAGCCCTATCAGGGTGCCTATCATCCCAAGCGCAGGTGAAAAGGTGCCCATGGTGGTAAAGATCTCCGCACCCTTCTGGTGCCTGCTCCTTATAAAATCCACCTCGGTCTCCAGTATGTCCCTTATCTCCTGCGGTTCAAGGCCGTCAATGGAGAGCTGTACACCCTTTTTCAGGAACTCATCCTTCAGCTCCTTTATCTCTCCCTCCAGGGCCAGTATGCCCTCCTTCCGGGACTTTTGGGCAAAGTCAATAAATTTCCTTATAAGCTCATCCACCGAAATATTCTTGGCAAACAGGGCCTTCTTTACTACATTGAAAACCCCGAAAACCTCTTTAAGGGGATAATTAATCATGGTTGCACCCAGGGTTCCTCCAACCACGATCATTAGTGCGGGTAAGTTAATAAAAAGATTTATGCCCCCGCCGATAAAGATTGCAATAAATACAAGTCCGAATGCGCAAATAACACCCAGTATTGTTGCAATATCCATATTATCTCCCAGTTCCCTCCCTTACTTATAATCCGCAACCCAAGCTCTATATTTTGTGTTCCCTGTAAGCAGAGAGAGGTAATTTTCCTTGTTTTCTGTATTAATAGAGCAACCTTTGTGCCATTATTCTTTGTATTTGAAATAAAATGAAAAGATAAAGATGAGTTATTATAGGTAGATATACCGGGTAATTATTTTTACCGGTTCTTTTTTTAAGCAGGCCTCACAGGGATGATAAAAAAGTCAATATTTTGACAGTGCATATTCGAATAAGCGTCAATGCTTTTAGGTTTGAAAATTTCACGTGATTTCCCTTGCGAAACGCGAATTTGGAGCAATTTTGAACCGCAGGCATCTTCATAAATATGTTGAGGATAAAAATCGTGAAAAGAGCGTTGCAGCAAGGTTTCCAGGCCGCAGTAGCTGGCTGCTGCACAAACTGGCTTCAAGCATCTCCCAAGAAACCCAGGCTCTGACAATGCTTCAAGCCTTTGCCTGCCCTCAAGTTACTTCCTGTTTTCCTGTTTATTATTTTGAATCGGATTTGATAATAGTTAGCCGGCCTCCCAAATCCCCGCCCGTTTCCTCAAGCCAATATCTACTGTACACAGGTTCCAGGTTCCATGTTCACAGTTCAAGGTTAAAAAAATATTATCCCCTTTTATAAATATTCCTGCTAATTGCACCCGGGGGAGAGTGCGGGTGGGTGTCTCTTATTTTTAAACGGAGAAGAAGCCTTATCTATATTGGGCTTATGCTTCGAATACAAGGCGGGCGATAGGCAGAGA
>CAZZPR010000043.1:0-27856 GCA_964655655.1 uncultured Desulfobacteraceae bacterium
AAGGCCGCCCAGATACTTGCCAGGGGATGCAACGGATTCATACAGAAGCCCTTTAGCATAAGGGAGCTTTCCAGGAAGGTGGAGGAGGTCTTAAATCGACCCTAATAAGTAAAAGGAATTTATCCGGGTTTTTCCTTGCCTTTACTTAAAGAACTCCGGCCGCATTACCATTGCCTCGGCAATATCCAGGGCCTTTTGCCTCTCATATAGCAATTCCACCAGTTTCAGGGCAAACTCCAGCGCGGTGCCCGGCCCCCTGCTTGTAATGCAGTTGTTGTCTACGATTATCCTTGATTCCCCTGATCCATCTTTTTTAAGCCCTTGAATAAAATCAGGGTGGCCGGTGGCCCGCCGGTTTTCTAAAAGGCCGTGATGTGCAAGAACTACCACAGGAGAGGCACAGATGGCACCATAAAGACGGCCTGCATAAGCCTGTTCCCTTAGAATATCTTCCAATTCCTTGGAATCCCGCAGGCGTTCTGCACCGGGCATTCCCCCAGGTAACACAATCAAATCAAAGGTCTCGCCAGTACACTCGGAGATTAGCCGGTCCGCTACGAGGTTTACCCCATGGGAGCCCTCAACTTGGTATCCGTCCACAGAAGCAACAGTAACCGAGGCATCTGCACGCCTGAGTACATCAATAATGCAAACAGCCTCTATTTCCTCCGTGCCTTCCGCAACAGGTACCAGCACTTTTTTAGCCATTCTTCTATCTTTTCCCAAAAATACCAAGTTCCTGAAGTACCATCTTTATTGTCTCAGCTTCGCCACAAGAAATTCCTGTTATGTACCCTTTGTTTCTCTACGAGACGTTCCATATCCCTGGAACGCAAAATCCCCTCCCTCAAAAAATATTCACCTATAGGTTGCTGCAGCCTCCTCTGCTTCCCCAGGACCGCCATAAGCTCGAAATTGTTCAAAAGGCCTGTTCTCAGAGTAAACTCTCCGAATTTTTCCATGAAATGGCGTTCTCTCAGAATCCACCGTATATCCTCCTCCGAGAGCATACTCCATTCCCGGGCTATCTGTCCGAAAAGGGGGCGCTGTCTCCTTTGCCAGGTTATCGCCCTGATAAGCGTATGCCACGAAACAATACCCGAGTAATAGAGATACTGGCCGATCAATAACTCCCTCTTGGGCATATAACCTGAATAAAAACGGTCAAAGGACGCATCGGAGTATTTTCTTTTTGCGTTTTCCCTTTGTTTTTGGGGCCTTGTTCTTTTTTTAGGCCCTGGAAAAAGCCTGCCCTTCTTTCCTAGGAATTCAATGAGCTTGTTGTAGGCGCTGTTTATTTCCTTGAACCTTTCCGCCATCAGTTCCTCGTCGCGCCCAAGCGCCCTTGCCCTGTCAGGGTGAGTCTCCATTGCCTTCTTCCAGTAGGCTGCCCTCAGCCCGGAGGGCTGGAGGTAACTCAGAAAATCCATCGACACCTCCACCTGAGGTCCGAATAATTCGGTACAGGCATCAAAAATTTCTTTGGAAGGGGCAATAATCATAATCCCGAAGCTTTTAGTTTTTTCTATTTAGACAATATATGGTGTTTTTGTCAATGAAAATTGCCATATATAGTATTTTTCTTCATATCTCTTATCATTTTTCAGCCACCTACCCAAGCCTGTCAAGGGGTAAAATATTTAGTTTTACCTAAAAAATATCCAGAACTAATTCAGGGTGATGCTTGGATACCAATTTTCAAAGCCTATTCCTGTCTTCAAACCTATTACAAGAAGCTGTTTATCTAAATGCACCTCTTTCTCCAAAGACCTGCCCATGTGCCCTCATATTCGGGCTTTAAGAAACCTCATCAAAGGTTGGAAACAGGCGGCAGGCCTTCACTGTCACAAGGGCAGATAATTGGGATTAATTCCCGAATGGAAGAAATAATGTAATCAGGCCTTAGGCAGGAACAATTGAGGGGTAAATGGTCTCTGGAAAACAGGGCTGTCTTTGCGCCTGCTGAATTTCCGGCCAGTATATCAAATGAGAAATCTCCAACAAAAAGCAATTCTGAGGGCTTGATACCCATCCTTTGGGCCGCTGCTTTCACACCGGCCGGGTGCGGCTTGGGCGGAATGTCATCATCCCTGGTCAGGATAACGGCAAAATCCCCTGGCTTGATACCCTTAAACCTCTTCAGTGCTGTAAGTACCGAATTGAGGGAATTTCGTGTCAAAATTCCGGCCGGTATATTTTTCCTCCCCAGGAATAAAAGCAGGTCGATGCTTCCCGGGGCAGGTATAGACTCAAGGGCAGCCTGGTGTTCAAATCTATTCAAAAGTGCCAAGGAAGTCTCCTGCTCGGTTTCCTTAAGCAAACAAATAAATTCAAGAATGGGCATGTGATCCGGGCAGCCTAAGAGCTTCCTTATGGCGGAAAAATCAATGGCCCCGGGAGCGGTAAGTGTTCCGTCAAAATCAAATAAAACGCCTTTAACAGACATAAATACCCATATATTAATCAACCTCCCATGAGTTGCTTGAAGCCTCTCAGCATAAACTGCACTGCAATCACAGCCAGAAGCAGCCCCGTAAGCCTGGCCAAAACCCTGATGCCCCCAAGCCCGATTGCCTTCACTCTCCAGGAACCAAAACGAAATACCGGAAGTTAAGACTTATATATGAAGCTCTACTACATCCCCATCCTCAAGCACATAATCTCTTTGAACCATCTGCCCGTCATATACACTTTTTCCCCACATCCTTGCATACTTCAGTTTCTCGGCGAAATCCTTGTGAACTTTGGTTGCAAGGTCCTCAAGCACAGATCCCTTTTTCAATACAAAAGGGGTGCCGAAGTCCGGGTCCTTCCCGGGTATCTTTGTGTAAACCCGTATTATTTCAAGGCAATCAAAAAGGCTCTTTTTAAATATCTCGAAATTTCTTTTGTTCTTTGCGGACACGGCCACCATAAGCCAGTTGTCCTCCAAAAGAGACTTGAATATATCCAGGTTCTCCTCTGTCGACCGGTCATCGTCCTTGTTCGCCGCCACCATAAACGGCAGGAACGTCCATTTATTCTTTTCTTCATACAGATGGGCCGATCTGACCGGGGCGACCCTGTTTTCTTTCAGAAAGGAAACAGTCTCTTCCAGCTGGGCCTCGGGGTCGGTTTGTAAATCCACTACCACCAATATCATATCCGCCCTTCGTGCTATATCTATTACCCAGGGTTCTGTGTATTCTTTATTTACGGGGGGTGTATCAATAAGTTGAATCTGGATATCTTCATAGAACATCATCCCTGATAAAGGCCTCCATGTGGAATGCGGAAAATCCGCTATCTCCGGTTTTGCATTGGTCAATGCATCCAGGAGAGAGGATTTTCCTACGTTGGGGGCCCCCATTATCACAACCTGGCCAACACCCTCCCTTTCTATGGTGTAAGGGCTCTCCCGCTTAACCGTCTTTTTCTTGGACTGTTGCTTTGATTTCAGCTTGGAGATGCGCCGCCTCAGATCCGCCTTGAGCTTGTCCGTACCTTTATGTTTGGGCATAATAGCCAGCATCTCTTCGAGCGCAGCTATGCTCTCCTGGGATGAGTTTGCCTCCCTGTATCTCTTCTCTGCGTCAAAATAGGCTGGTGGTAAATTTGCAGGCATATTCTATCGCTATTTAAGATAGGGTTCCCATTTTTTGAGGGTTTTCGCTATATATCCGGGATTCACCTCTTTGTCTATCCGGTTGTGGCCGGGCAAAAGAATGTCCACCTCAAGTTCAGAAAGTCTGAGCAGGGAATCCCTGTGTTCATGGCCGCTGGCACCATGAAGATCAAAGCGGCCTATTGCATAATCAGCGTATATTACGTCACCCGGAACAAGGGCCTTTTTTTCTTTGTTATATAGACCTATGCTCCCCGGGGAATGACCCGGCAGGTAAACAATCTCCCAGCTCATCCCGCCGATATCGATATTTTCTCCGCCCTGGAGCTTTATGTCAACGTCAAACAGAAAGTCGCCCGTTTTTACCCCGTACTGCATTACGCACATCTGCCTAAGCATTTCCATACCGTAAACACAACGCTCATCCCCTTGCTCAAGGCATGAGACCTCTCTCTCGTGTATCCAGAGCTCCGACCAGGGAATTTTCTCCTTGATTTCGCCAAGACAGCCGATATGGTCAAAGTGGGTATGGGTCATAATAACCCTCTTTATGCCCTTCAGGTCTATGCCGGCGTCGATAATAGATCGTATCTTGTAATCCCCTTTTCCCTTCATGCCCGGGTCAACAAGGGTAAGATCATTGGAATCCGGTTCTCCCAGCAGGTATGTATTGGAGTCCGGGAACATGTCGTCCCGCCCCTGGATAAAATGTATCCCATCTGTAACCTTTTCCATAACTTGCTCCTTTTTGCATTTTTCTGTAACCCTTTACACCTTTTCCAAGAATCCAGCCCAAGGGCGTTATGGGGGATCAGGGCTTATCCTTCCATTCAACCCGCATACACCCCCGTCCCTCCAGGGTACAGGGATCATATCCTCAAGAAAAGGTCCCCTGTTTCCACGATATAAAGGTAGCATAACCTGCTATAACGCTGTCAAGGGCATCTTCCCCCTGGTCTTTTATTATTGTTCCCCTCAAACCGTGGCACCCTATCTCAAGGCTTTATTCGGTTATGCTGTGTTTGACTTTGGTTGCCAATGTTTTACCCGGAATGTGCAGCAGCCAACCACTGAACAATCTGAGTTAAATATAGAAATTTTATTTTGATTGCTGCTGGTTTAATATATAGTTGGTTATGGGCTTCTTTTTACTTTGTCTCCTAGTTTTCAGAAACTGAAGGACGCGGGCAAAAAGGACAAATTTTATATCCACGGAAAAGGGCCATACCGGGTTCAGGGATTGGAAAAGAAACAAACTGTTCAACTGAATATTGCTTATGAAAAGTTACTTGAAAAAGTCAAGCATCTGGATAAAAATGCACGGTACCGTATTGATTGGTGTAACGTTTTTATTTCTAAGTGTCACTTGGGCCTGCGGAAAGGGACCGGTGGATCCTGCAAAAGACGAAGGGCCTAGTGGGCCCTCAAGAGGACTCAATATACACGAAAAAAACCCAGATTACGAGAAAAATGAAATTTTGGTAAAATTTAAAAAGGGAACCGATAAGGATACCATTAAATCCATACAGAGAGAATTGCACCTGAAGGCGGTGAAGATAGTTTCCGGACACTGTCTCTACCTGATGGCTATTCAGGACGGGACATCCGTTGAAAAAATGATGAAGCGTCTTGAAGAATTCAATGCGGTGTCGTATTCCGAACCCAACTACCGGATAAAAGGCCACGAATAATGAAGCCGGCATTAAACATAAGATTGTTGGTGATATCGTTTATTGCGGTATTTGGATGCCTGTTTCCGGCATTAAGCGCATCCGGGCAAAACCAACCCGGGAGCAATATGATTAATCACCCCTATGTCAAGGGTGAACTGCTCGTAAAATACAAGCCCTCCCCAAGCTCCGCTATATCCGGCTACTACAGGGATACCTGGAATATTCGCCCCCTTCGTAGATTAAGATCCATAGGCGTACATCATGTAAGGCTCCCGGGAAACATTACGGTGGAAGAGGCACTCGGCCTTTTTAAAGAGGATCCGGACGTGGAGTACGCGGAGCCCAACTATTACATATATTCTTCCGTTATTCCGACCGACCCCTTTTTTGACCGGTTGTGGGGGTTGCACAACACAGGCCAGGAGGTAAACGGTACCGCCGGTACACCTGATGCGGACGTAGATGCAGCGGAGGCATGGGACATCAACACAGGAGACGCCGGTGTGTTAATAGCAGTGCTGGACACGGGCGTGGATTACAATCATCCGGACCTTTCAGGAAATATCTGGATTAATCCCGGTGAGACAGGGCAAAACGGAAATGACGAGGACGGAAACGGATATATAGACGATGTCCGGGGCTGGGATTTCGTGGACGGTGACAACAACCCCATTGATCCGAACGGACACGGCACCCACGTAGCAGGAACCATTGCAGCTGCCAGGGACGATACAACCGGGGTGACAGGCGTTTGCTGGAAGGCGGGGATAATCCCCCTCAGGATACTCAACGCCTTTGGCATAGGAAGCACCTCGGACGCAATAAGCGCAATAGAATACGCCGAAGGTGCAGGCGCCAACATTATCAACAACAGCTGGGGAGGAAGCGGGGACAGCAAAGCACTCAAAGAGGCCATAGAATCCTCCAGGGTCCTGTTCGTTTGCTCTGCCGGAAACAACGGTACGGATAATGACGCCGCACCCGACTATCCTTCATCTTATTCGAGTCCCAATATAATATCCGTTGCAGCTACAAATCAGGATGATGAGCTGGCCTATTTTTCCAGTTACGGGGAAACCTCCGTTGACATAGGCGCCCCCGGGGTAAATATTTACAGCGATTATCCTGCCAGGCAGACCATATGGTTCGAGGATTTTGAGGGCACTCTGGATTGGGCTGCCGGGGGCGTGAACAACACCTGGAACAAAACAGGTGATTATGGGCACGATGGGTCCGGCCATTCACTTGCGGAAAGCCCGGGTACAGATTATGCGCCGGACACGGATTCCTACGCCGGGACGCCCTTGATTGATCTTTCTTCCCATGAAGGCGATACACTTTTATTCTGGGTAAGGGGAAGTGCAAGGCAAGGGGATTACTTTTATGTGCAGGCCTCAGACGACGGCAATAACTGGGTAAACCTCCAATTGCAGATCAATAATGACTTGGGCATCTTCTGGACGGGCACATCTTCCGATTTTGTAAAGGCGATTGCCGATTTAGGGGCCTATGACGGGGAAAACAGCCTGTATCTGCGTTTCTGCTTTTATTCGGATTCCGATGCGGACGTGGCGGAGGGCTTCTTTTTCGATGACGTCAGCATCGAGGCGGCTTCGACCTCTTACGGCGGCACGGAATACAGGTTTTTCGATGGAACATCCATGGCGGCTCCCCATGTATCCGGTGTGGCTGCGCTTCTTAAATCCCAGTATCCTTCCCTGACGAGCACGCAGATCAAGAAGATTATGGAGGATACAGCAGATCCCTTAGATTCTTTGAGGGGGAAAACCGTTACAGGGGGGAGGGTCAATGCGGTCAGTGCACTTTTGCCCCTGTCACCCGGCAATCTGTCCGCGCAGTCAGCATCTGCAAGCAGGATAGATGTCCAATGGTCTGATAATTCCCTGAATGAATCCGGATTCAGGATAGAGAGAAAGACGGAACCGGGAAATTATACCCGAGTAGACAGTGTAGGGAAAAATGTTGAAACCTATTCGGATACCAAGCTAGAAGAATCCACCACCTACCATTACCGGGTTTTTGCCTACAGTACTGCAGGGGATTCGGATTATTCAAACCAGGCCAGCGCCTTAACCCTTCCGGCAGCCCCCACAAACTTGTCCGCAGAAGCAGTATCCGGTGAACGGATAGATTTGTCCTGGACGGATAACTCCTCCGGGGAATCGGGCTTCAAGATTGAAAGGAGGCAGGGTACGGAGGGAAGCTATGCACAAATAGCAACAACGGATTCTAATATAACCGAGTACAGCGATACCGGGCTGAAAGGCGGTACCACCTATTATTTCAGAATTTTTGCCTACAGTACTGCAGGGGATTCGGATTATTCAAACCAGGCCAGCGCCAAGACCTCCGGTTTTTCGGCCTCTGTCAGCGGAAATTGTTTTATTGCCACGGCCGCCTTTGGTTCACCCATGGAAAAACATGTAACCATATTGAAGGAATTCAGGCGTAGATTCCTGGTAACAACCTGGCCGGGCAGAAAACTGGTGGATTTGTACAACAGGTGGAGTCCTCCCCTGGCCGGTTATATCAGCAAAAGCAGGCCTGCCAGGATAACCGCCCGGTGCCTGCTGTACCCGGCAGTGGGAATGGCCTATATGGCCCTGCATGCCCGGTGTTACCATTATATTTTTTTCTTGCTCTTGCTATTACCAGCAATAACCATTTTCATCCGGGCGAGAAAAAGAAAGGCGCAAAGGACAAAGAATCAAACAAAAAGGAAACGGACTTCGTATGAAAACGGGTGAAATAATTGTCGTATGGAGTTTAACCCGGCTTCCAGTCCTTGCCCAAATGGCAGGTATCGTTCAGTAATTCCACGGTTGCACCTTTATCTGAAAATTCAACCGCATTTATACTCGCTAAATCCTGCCTTATTCTCCATACTGCGGACAATTTCATCTTTAAAACCTCGAACAATATCGCCTTGATGGGGCCTACGTGCGTAAAAACCGCGATTGTATTTCCCATATTACTTGACAGTATCCCTTTCAAGGTCGTTTTCACCCTTTCTGCCATGTCCGCCAGGGTCTCTCCCTCAGGGATATACGTTTCCACAGGGCTTTCCAGCCAATTTTTATAAGTTTCGGGAAATTTTTTTGTCAATTCTGCATGAGTAAGTCCCTCAAAAAGCCCGAAATTTATCTCCCTGAGGCCGGAAAGACTTTCCACCTTCAGTCCTTTAAAGGCAACGCATGCAGTTTGCATGGTCCTTCTCATATTACTTGAGTAGACCCTGCTTATGTTCTCGCGGGCAAGTCTCTGCCCTATTCGTTCAGCCTGCCATATCCCCTTATTATTTAATTCTATGTCTGAAGACCCGCAGTATCTGTTCTCGCAGCTCCAGTCCGTTTCACCATGTCTTACAATTATCAGCCTTGTCCGCATAATTTGATATTCTACCTTATATACCTGAGAAATCCCTGTTCTTTTTTCAAAAGAATGCCCGTTGCCCTATTTCAAACCCAGCCCCCGATTACTGAATCCACATAATCTTTATAGATGAAACAAGCTTTCTTTGTAAACCAGTAACCTGTTTTTTAGATTATGCAGCAGCCAACTGCTGCAGCTTGAAAAACCCCGTACCATAAAAGGACTGCTTTACTTTTGGTTTAACGGTCTGTTATTATTTAATCCAGATTGTGCAGTAGACATCGTAGCGAGGGTTGAAAAACCCAAGCAAAACGCAAATTTGGAGCAATTTTGAACCGCAGGCATATTCATAAACATGTTGAGGATCAAAATTTCGAAAAGAGCGTTGCAGCAAGGTTTTTCAGGCTGCAGTAGTTGGCTGCTGCACAATCCGGGCTTAAATATATAAAGGATAAAATGTTATCCGGTCACGATAAGATACAAGATATACACTTGGAGAATTGAATATGTATCAGTCGTCAATAAATGCGAAAAAAAAGCCCGGAATTTACCTGAATCAGGCCGACGGAATGGTCAGAGAGCTGAGACAAGGAAAGGCACTGGTTATTACGGACAGAAAGACCATGTGCGGCCAATGTGTGGCCAAGGGTTTCTGCCACATGCTCGGCGGGGGAAAGGAGATGGTGGCAGAGGCTTTGAATCCCATTGATGCACAGATAGGGGATATGGTAAAGGTCGGCATACCCTCGGGGACCGTCACAAAGGCCTCATTGGTAGTATATATGATTCCGGCAACAGGATTGGTGATAGGGGCAACCCTGGGATATTACGTTGGCACATGGATAGGTTACGGAATAAACCTTTTTACCCTGATCGGGTGCCTGGTATTCGGAGCAGGATCAATGATGCTCGTAAGGTTGCTGGGCAATATCTTGAGCAAACAACCCTCATATCAGCCTGAGATTATTAAGATAATTAACCCTGCAAACAAAGAAGTCCCAGGTTAAGCCCGGTTTTTGCGGTAAACCACATATCGAAGTTTTTTAGAATCCAGTAAGTGGCTTCTTCAAAAGCCGGGTTTAAGGAAATAGAGATAGTTAAGGCATCTTTTCAAAAATACTACCTGTTGTCCTCTTCGACAGCCTGTATCAACTGATCAAATATTTCGGGAACCGCTGATATTACCCTGTTCCAATTGGGTATATAAGGAACCTCCACCGGTTTTTCCAGGAACTGATCCCCTGCGCTTACAATGCATTTGACAAAGGTTTCTGCAGCACTGCCTTCACTGTGCCTGTCATAATAAAGTCCGTTTAGCTCGCAATCGAAATCATAATTGTCGATAAGGTCCTGGGCGGTCCTGAGGTAGCTTGCCCTAAGGGTAAGAAAAACCTCGTTTGTCAGTGTATATCCCATACTTGCCAGTGTCCTGAACAGGGATTTGGTGATTTCGGTGCCCATTTTTAACAGGCCTTTATTGGGGTCTTCCAGTGTCAATGCCTGGTGCTTATGTTCGTAATTGTCTGCAATGTCCACCTGGCAAATTCTGCGCAGTGCGCAATTTCTGTGGACCTCGGCAAGCATACCGACCTCCAGGCCCCAGTCCCCGGGAATCCTGATCAGGTGCGCCAAACTGGCGTCCATGGAAAATTCTCCTGCAAGGATATACCTGAAGCTGTCCAGGTAATCCAGGAATTGGTTCGCTCCCAGGGTCTGTTTCAGTGCCCTTATGAGTGGGGTTACGAAGATCCTGCATACTCTTCCGTACATCCTGTCCTTGATCCTGCTGTAGTATCCCTTACAAAACCCGAAATCTATATTAGGAAGTGCCACCGGATAGCAGAGTCGAGCTAGAAGGTCCCTGCTGTAATTCACGATATCACAGTCATGCAAGGCTATTACACGGCTGTCATCACGGGCAAGTATGTAACCATAGGCAGTCCACGCAGACCTGCCTTTGCCGTCCCCGCCCACATCGATGCCTTTTTCGGCCAATAACTCATATATCTTCTCTATTGACGGGCCGGTGCACCATATAAGTTTGGTCCTCTGGGGAAGTGCGGAAAAGAATTCTTTTGCCTCTCTAAACTCGCTCTTGTTTGCTCCCCCTACAGCAACAACGATGTTTTTAAGGTATTTTACATTCTTGAGCTCCTCCCGAATCCTGGGAAGCCCTGCACCTTGAATTTCAACAGGAATATAGGGAAGAACCAGAGAGATAGGCCTGTGGATGGAGGCTGCCGATAGTTTTTCTTCAAGTTCATTTATATCCCTTTGTCTCAGCCTGTGAAGGGTGGCTATTTCACCGTTCTGAAAAAAATCCGACATTGTCCCCCCTGCTAAAGTTTTGAATGCGAAGAAAACCCCTGCAGTTTAGTCTCCGACTGAATTCTTTTTATTTAACAACCTTTCACTTATCCTCATCAAGGGATGAATCAAGATTATAGCCGGCCTTTTTATAGTCCTCAAGGGCCCTTTCCCTTAAAAGGCTGTCTTCGGTTTGGTGAGAGTACTTGTCAGCCAGTTCCGCCGCATGGCTGTACATTCCCCTTTTTTCGTATTCACTAACTTTCTCCTGTACGCCCTTATACTCCTGGGCTGTCTCAACAACAGCTGCATGGCATCTGGATATGATCCTTTTAACCCTTGCCCCGCAATAGGGGCATTTTGAGACGGGCGTTTCAGAAAACATTTGGATGCACTCAAATCCTTTTCGGCATTTTTGACATCCTTTTTCGTATTCAGCTGACTGATACTCGTAGATCGGCATAGGAAATTCTCCTAATTTAAGATATTTTAATTTCGTGGAAAAAGCAACCCGCCAAACATACTAAAATACTTAACCTGTGCTCTCCAGCCAATTACCCGTATCTATAAACCAGAAACCAGGCTTATTCCCGCTACATAACTCATATTTTTTAAAGATGGCGGTACTTTTCTTCGGTTCCAATTCTCCAGGGCCGGTCTTTTCTGAGACTTACCCATTTGAAAAAACCTGCTCGGTTAAATTATCTGCAGACAGGATGGAATCCTGCAAAACCGGGCAAAGGCCCGCCTGTTTCCGAGAGGCAATATCTCATCAAAAGGATTGTTCAGGGTTCCGTGTTCATGGAAAAGAAAGAAAGCATTAAACCCAGATTGTGCAGTAGACATCGTAGCGAGGGTTGAAAAACCCAAGCGAAACGTGAATTCGGAGCAATTTTGAACCGCAGGCATATCCATAAATATGTTGAGGATCAAAATTTCGAAAGAGCGTTTCAGCAAGGTTTTTCAGGCCGCAGTAGTTGGCTGCTGCACAATCCGGGTTAAAAGGGGATAATATGTTTTTTAACCTTGAACTGTGAACATGGAACCCGGAACCTGTGTATTGAAATACCACAGGGTCGGGCAGTGCCCGAAATATCCGGGGGTTACTCCGGGGAGTATTTAGTCTTTGAGGAATTACCTTAAATCCCGGATATGAGGGCACATGCTTTTAGGCCAGTAGATATTGCCTTGAGGAAATGGGCGGGGCTTTGGGAGGAGGGGGGCCTGCTGATGATTTGGATTCTAAATAATAAACAGGAAAGCAGGAAAAGGCTTGGAAACTTTATCAATACCTGAAATAATACTGGTAAAGGTTGACTAATAAAGTCTTGAATTGCTGGGAGGTTAGCAACTAAAGACTACGTGCCTTGGAGGATAATAACCTGAGGCAATGATCGGCCAGCACGATTGTAACCATGGACTCCAACACCGGAACTATTCGAGGAATGGCAGATGTATCAAATCTACCCTCCAATTTTAACTTTGTTGGCCTGCCCTCCCTGTCCATGGTTTCCTGTTCCTTTTTGATGGAGGGGATGGGTTTTATAGCGGCCCGGACAACAACTTCCTCGCCGTTGGAGATTCCGCCCAATATGCCCCCGGCCCTGTTAGAGCGGAATCCCTGAGGGGTAATGGGGTCATTGTTCTCTGAACCCCTCAATCGTGCCGCCTCGAACCCTGCACCTATCTCTATTCCCTTTACCGCTCCTACGGACATGACTGCCTTGGCGAGATCTGCGTCAAGTTTATCGAACACGGGCTCTCCAAGCCCGGCGGGGCAGCCCGATGCCCTGACTTCCACCATACCTCCAAGGGAATCATCATCTTCTTTTGCCGCGGCAAGTGCCTCTTCCATCTTTTTAGATGCGGTTAAATCCGGACAATAAAGGGGGCTTTTGTCAATGTTCTCCATGATCATTTTCTCCGCCCTTATTTGTCCAAGTTCCAGTGTAAAGCCTTTTACTTTGATTCCAATTGGATGCAGCAGCTTTCCAGCAACAACCCCTGCCGCCACCCTGGCCGCCGTCTCACGGGCGGAAGATCTTCCTCCGCCCCTGAAGTCAAAATGACCATACTTTTTGAAATAGGTATAATCCGCATGCCCGGGTCTGAAAAGCATTTTTACGGCCTCGTACGGCCTGCTGTCAACATCCCGGTTTTTAATGAACAGGTGGATCGGGGTGCCGGTAGTCATGCCCTCAAAAACCCCGGACAGGATTTCCACCTGGTCGCTCTCGCTGCGGGGAGTATCGTGACGATGCTTCCCGGGCCTGCGCCGCTGCATCATTTCCGTGAAGTCACCCCCGGAAAGGCGGATTCCGGAAGGACATCCGTCGATTACCACCCCAACACCAGCTCCGTGGGATTCGCCGAATGTAGTTATTCGGAATATCTTGCCGAATGAATTCCCTGCCACGTTTTATCCCCCTTGCCCGGATTTCTTACTGGTTATGCATCCCTTTATAATATTGGTTACCTCCGAGAGGTTGAGGTTAGAGGTGTCTATATTAAAATTAGATGCCCTTTGATACAAAGGCCTTCTTTTCTCCAGCACACTTTCTATTTCCTCTGCGGGGTCCACTCCAGTTAGCGACGGCCTGTCGCGGGAAAGGTCCTTCTCTGTTTCCATCCTTTGCCTGATCACCCCGGCATCCGCCTTTAGCCATAGAATGAAGCCGTTTTTTTTTAGGTCTTCTACATTGTCTTTATTCAAAACAACCCCGCCCCCGGTGGCTATAACAAGATTGTTTTTCTTGGAAACCTCTTTTACTGCCTGTCTTTCGGCATGCCGGAATCCGTCCCATCCTTGAAGGGAAACAAGCTCGCGAATTAGAAGCCCGGTTTTTTCTTCAATCAACCTGTCCGTGTCCACAAACTCTTTTCCCAGTTCTTGGGCAAGGATCTTTCCTGCTGCTGATTTGCCGGTACACCTATATCCAACAAGAACAATGTTCATCCAGTCTTTTTTCTGAGAATTTAACGAGATCTTTGCATGACTCATATTTCTTAAAGATGGTGGCGCTTTTCCATCATTTATGGGAAAGGCAAATGTCCTTTGCCGGGACGTTATCCAAATTTATTCCTTCTTTCTCTTTTCCGGCCTCAGGGAACGTACAGCAGCACCTGCCTTCCACATCTCCGAGTCCCTGATCTCCGCAAGTTCTTTGTCCAACCTTTCCCTGTAATCGGGGGCGCTGTTGGCTTCAAGAACTATCCTGGTTTCCTCCCCTGAAACTACGCTTTTATAAAGTTGATCGAAGAGAGGGGCAACCGCCTCCCGGAACCTGTGCCGCCAATCAAGGGCACCCCTTTGTGCGGTAGCGCTGCAATTGGCATACATCCAGTCCATACCGTTTTCCGCAACGAGTTTTATCAGGCTCTGGGTAAGCTCCTCCACGGTTTCGTTAAAGGCCTCGCTGGGGCTATGGCCGTGGTTCCTAAGGGTGTTATACTGTGCCTCCATCACCCCTGCCAGACAACCCATCAGAACCCCTCTTTCTCCTACAAGGTCGCTGTGGACCTCTTTCTCAAAGGTGGTGGGAAAAAGATATCCGGAACCTATGGCAATGCCGACTGCCAGGGTCCTTTCCTCCGCCCTCCCAGTGTGGTCTTGATGTATTGCATAACTGGAGTTTATCCCGCTCCCCTCCAGAAAATTCAGTCTCACGCTTCTGCCTGAACCCTTCGGGGCCACCATTATTACATCCACGTTTTCCGGAGGAATCACACCCGTTTGATCCCTGTATACAATGGAAAACCCGTGTGAGAAGTAAAGTGCGTCACCCTCTTGAAGGTTTTTCTTTATCACAGGCCAGATTTCCTTCTGGGCGGCATCGGATACTAGCATCTGAATGATCGTTCCCCTTTTGGCCGCCTCCTCTATCTCAAACAGATCCTCATCGGGCTCCCAGCCGTCTTTAACAGCGCGGTCCCAATCGGCTTTGAATCTCTTGGACTGGCCAACTATTACCTTTATCCCGTTATCCCTCATGTTCATTGACTGTCCGGGCCCCTGAACGCCGTAGCCGATTATGGCCACGGTTTCATCCCTTAAAATCTCTTTCGCCTTTTCCAAGGGAAATTCTTGCGATGTAACTACATTTTCCAAAACCCCGCCGAAATCGATCTTCGCCATTACAAACCTCCTTTGTTTTTATTCATGATAACACTTACCTTCCATTCAACAAGGTGCCGGAATACTCTTTTACGGGTAAATTGATATTGCACCTTAAAATGGCTCTTCCGGCGTCCTATCAGTCAGGCGGATACTTGCAATCCTTATGATGGCCTTTCCCGTGAAACCGCTGAAGGGTTCTTTTTTAGATATTCCAGCCGGTTCAGACCATTGATATAGGCCTTTGCACTGGCGGTAATGATGTCCGGATCGGTCCCTTTTCCGAGGGCGACTATGCCGTCTTCTTCCAGCCGTACGGTTACCTCTCCCTGTGCGTCCATACCGCCTGTTACAGAGCTTACAGAGAAACGGACCAGCCGGGAACGAGTTCCCGTGGTTTTTGCTATGGCATTGTAGGTAGCGTCTATCGGCCCCACCCCAAAACCTGCTATTTGGACTTCCTTGCCCTCTATCTTCAGCTTGACCGTGGCGGTAGGCACTGCACCTGTACCGCTTACCACGTTAAGATATACCAATTCGTAAATATCGGGAACTCTCAGGATCTCCTCTCCTACCAGGGCTTCTATATCCTCGTCCAGAATCTCCTTGCGCTTGTCAGCCAATGTCTTGAATTTCTCGAAAAGGTGGTCGAGCTCCTCTTCTTTCAGCTCGTAGCCCAGACCATCGAGCCTTTTACGAAAAGCGTGCCGGCCTGAATGCTTCCCCAGGACCAATCTGCTAGTTGCAATGCCCACTGTCTCGGGCTCCATTATCTCATATGTAGTCCTGTGCTTCAGCATCCCATCCTGATGAATACCCGCCTCGTGGGCAAAGGCATTTGCGCCCACAACGGCCTTGTTGGGCTGAACCGATATTCCCGTAATCATGGAAACAAGCCTGCTGCTGGGGTATATCTCCTGAGTGTCGATACGAGTGTAAAACCCCAGATGACTCCTGTGGGTGTAAAGGGCCATCACCAGCTCCTCCAGGGATGTGTTCCCTGCACGCTCTCCGATGCCGTTAATGGTTACTTCGGCCTGCCGTACACCCTCATAAATTCCGGCAAGCGTGTTTGCAGTGGCCAGTCCAAGATCATTATGGCAATGCACGCTCATGACGGCCTTGTGTATATTAGGGGTATGTTCACGAATATACCTTACCATGGAGGCGAATTCATTGGGGAGCGAGTACCCCACCGTGTCAGGAAAATTAACCGTAGTGGCCCCTGCCTCAATTGCCGCCTCGAATACCCGGCAAAGGAAATCCCGGTCGCTGCGTGATCCGTCTTCGGTTGAAAATTCCACGTTATCAGTAAAACTCTTGGCATGCCTTACAGCATCAATGGTATTCTTGATAACCTGCTCCCGGCTCATTCTGAGCTTGTACTCCATATGGATATCGGATGTTGCAATAAAGGTATGTATTCTTGGGTTTGCGGCGTCCTTGACCGCTCCCCAGGCCTTGTCAATATCATTTTTGTTTGTCCTTGCCAGGGCCGCAACTTGAAGACCCCTTATCTTTTGGGAAATCAGTTTAACGGCCTCAAGGTCTCCCGGGGAGGAAGCCGGAAAGCCAGCCTCTATAACATCCACTCCCAGTTTTTCCAACTGAGTAGCAAGGCGAAGCTTTTCCGCTGTATTCATGCTGGCACCGGGTGATTGCTCTCCATCCCTCAAGGTGGTATCGAATATAATAACCTGTCCTTCCATTGGATAACCTCCTAATCTAACTTATTTATAGATAAAATATCACCGTAATCAGAAGGCTGTTTTTGAAGGCCCCGCCGCAGATCCGCATTTTTAAAGGGACCTGTGGCGTAATCCTCCTTTATTCTGCAGGTTTTTCTCTTTTTCATAATAACTTTCCTTGCAAATGATCGTTTTTGCAAACTCACAGGGGATCAATCACACATTTTGGCGCATTCGAATAACCCCCCCCCTCCCAGACTTTATTTTGAAAGCTTATACTGCACGCTATCTGAAAGGGCCTGCCAGCTGGCCTCAATGATGTTCTCGGAAACACCTATGGTAGGCCAGATCTCATGTGAATCCCTTGATTCTATCCTGACCCTTACCTTGGCTGCGGTTCCGTCCGCACCGTCTATTACTCTTACCTTGAAATCCACCAGTCCCATCTCCTGAATCTTTGGAAAGAATTTGTTCAGGGCCTTTCTTAATGCATTGTCCAAGGCATTAACAGGGCCGTCGCCCTCCGCCGCGGTTATTTCGTGCTCATCTCCAACTGATATCTTTACAGTTGCCTGTGAGGTACTGGGTTTCGATTTGTTTTTTTCGATAGTAACCCGGAAGGATTCCAGGGCAAAGGGCTCCTTGAATTGACCCGTAATCTTTTTTATCAGCACTTCCAGCGAGCCCTCAGCCGCATCAAATTGATAACCCAAATCCTCAAGCCTTTTTATTTCCTCCACGATCTTTCTGCTGTCAAATCCATTTCCACCCAAGGCTATACCCATCTCCTTGGCCTTATACTCAATATTGCTTCTGCCGGATAGGTCTGATACCAGCACGCGCCTGCTATTGCCGACAACTTCAGGGTCCATATGTTCATAGGCTGCAGGTTCCTTCATTATAGCGCTTACATGAATTCCGCCTTTGTGGGCAAATGCACTTTTGCCCACAAATGGTTGCTGGTTTGACGGGGTTAAATTTGCCACCTCGCTTACATAACGGGATGTTTCGGTTAGGTGGATACACTTTTCCGGTGCCAGGCACTGGTAGCCCATTTTTAATTGGAGGCTTCCGACGACAGAAATCAAGTCGGCATTCCCACATCGTTCCCCGTATCCATTTATAGTGCCCTGAACCATCTCGGCACCGCATTGAACCGCTATTATTGAATTTGCCAGGGCCAGACCGCAATCATTATGGGCATGTATACCTATGGGTATGGAAGCATATTTCATTGTCTCTTTAATAATGGATTCCATCTCATGGAGCATAGTGCCTCCATTAGTATCGCAGGGTACAATAATATCCGACCCGCCTTCAATAGCGGCCTTTATTGATTTCAAGGTGTATTCCCTGTTGTTCTTGTACCCGTCAAAAAAATGTTCCGCATCAAAGATAACCTGCCGGTTATTGCTTTTTAGATACCCTATTGTATCCTCAATCATTCTCAGGTTCTCATCCAGTGAAATACCAAGTATCTCAGATACATGGAGGTCCCAGCTTTTGCCCACCACGGTTATTGCCCCTGTTTCCGCGTCTAAAAGTGATTTTATATTCTTGTTATTTTCCGCCTTGGTCCCAGGTTTTCGGGTACTGCCAAAAGCGGTCAACCTGGCGTTTTTAAAAGAAAGCTTTTGCGCCATCTCAAAAAACCTTGTATCCTTGGGATTAGAACCGGGCCATCCGCCCTCGATATAGTGAACGCCAAGCTCATCCAATTTTTGGGCAATATTAAGCTTGTCTTCTACGGAAAGGGTTATTTGCTCTCCCTGGGTTCCATCTCTGAGAGTAGTATCGTAGAGTGTTATCTGTCTGGCCATGCCTTTTCTCCATTAACCATTAATAAAAATCCGTTATCAGGAGGCCTGATAACGGATTTTAAATTTTGATCAAGACATTATGTCATTATCAGGCCCGGCTTGGCTTTTCCAGAAGGAGAAGCAACAAGGGCCTAATTATCCCTATTTCCCTGATAATGACAATAATGTTTTTTGTTCGGCTCATTTCGTTATTTATTTTTTCTTATTCAATATAATTTAATATTTATATATTTCTAATTGTCAAGTTATTTTTAATCCAGATTGTGCAGTAAATATCCTAGCGGGGGTTGAAAAACCCAAGCGAAACGAGAATTTGGAGCAATTTTGAGCCGCAGGCATATTCATAAATATGTTGAGGATCAAAATCTTAATGCCTCAAGCCTGTTGTTTATTAAGTTGAAACAGATATCTATAACTGATACTAATTGACCTGTATATTCGTAATGTAGATTCAGATATATGTTTGTTGATTTAACTTAGTGGTTTACATTTAGAGACCCTTGCAAAACATGGCATGTTTTGTCATCCAAAGAAAGATGGTAGTGCTTTTCTGATGTGACTGGCGGGAGGGCGCTGTCTTTTAGTGACTTACCGGATTCTGGTTTCTTGTTTCTGGATGCTGGCTTTACAAAAAACACCTTCTTTTTGTTTTTACATTATCCAGTATCCAGTGACCAGAGACCAGCGACCAGTGAAAAGGCCAGCCCGAGAGACTCGGAACAGGAGAAAAGCACCACCATCTTTAAGAAATACGAGTTATGCAGGTCTCATTTAATGCGCATAAATCCCGGTTGATGTTTGCCCATAGATTTGATAATTTAAATATTCGGAAAGTGTTTCGCCGGGCCAGGCTTTCTGATAAGTTTGCGCTCATTTTTTCCGTCTGGTTCGGTATGGGCCTTTTACCTAAAATGCCTGGTACGTATGGAACAATCGGTGCCATACCCCTGTATCTGGCAGGGCGGTCTTTATCTCCCGAATATGAACTGATTATACTTATTGCCGTAATAATTGCAGCTCTCTGGTCATCTCATGCAGGTCAAAAAATTTTGGGAAGGGCCGATCCGGGAGTAATAGTAATTGACGAGGTGGCAGGGTTCTTGCTGGCTATTGTATTTGTTCCCCTGAATTGGTTAAATCTTTTGACTGTGTTTTTTCTTTTTAGGTTTTTTGATATCCTTAAACCTCCACCTATAAGGAGAATAGAAAAGAAGGTAAAAGGCGGCCCGGGAATAGTGCTGGATGATTTGGTAGCGGGCGTTTATGCCCGCATATCTCTAATGGCTATTCTTATTATTCTCGAATAACAATATGTAACTTCTTATGAAGGCAGAAATTATCATAATAGGTGATGAGATAGTTTCCGGCGGAAAAAGAGATCTGAACGGCTGGTACGCCTCGAACCGGCTTATATCCTGCGGTATCGGGGTTAGAAATATTACAGTGGTAGGTGACAATTATGAGTCCGTGTTAAATGCATTAAGCCAGGCTGTAAAAAGATCTGACTTTATTATAGTCACCGGGGGATTGGGTCCCACCGAAGACGATTTGACCACTGAAGCCGCCTCCAGGGCATTGAAAAGACCCCTTTTTCTTGATAGGAATGTGCTGGATCGCCTCAAGAAAAAGATGGATAAATCGGGAATTGTTTCTTCAGATTCGCTTGAAAAACTCGCTTGGCTTCCCGAAGGCGCAAAAATGCTGGATCCCAACGGAGAGGTTTGCGGATATTATTTTTATGAGGGAGACCGTTGCCTTTATTTCCTGCCCGGAGTGCCCGAGCAAATGCGAAGATTAATGGAACGTCGTGTGTTGCCTGATATGCTGAGGATATACAAACCTGCAAGTATACCATTTCAAAGGACATTAAAGTTATACGGTTTATCAGAGACCTACATATCAGATACGGTTAAGGGGCTTAAAGATGAGCTTGAGGGGGTAGTATTCGGCTTTTACCCCTCCTTCCCTGAAAACCACCTCACCGTTACAACAACAGGTAAAGGAGAAAAGGATATTGAGGGCAAACTGGGGCTGGCTGAAGAAAAGATACGTAATATCTTAGGGGCCTATATCTTTACCTCGGAGGACAAGTCAATGGAAGAGGTAGTCGGTGAGCTGATGGAGAAAAACCGTATGACTATTTCCATAGCTGAATCTTGTACCGGAGGCCTTTTAGGACACCGCCTTACATCTATACCCGGGAGTTCTGAATATTTTGAAAGGGGTGTTATCGTATACAGCAATAAATCCAAGATGGAAATACTCGGCGTAAAGCAGAGAACCCTGGACAACTATGGTGCTGTGAGCGAGCAGGCGGCCAGGGAAATGGCGGAAGGAATTAGGAGGACATCCAATACCGATTTAGGGCTGGCTGTAACCGGAATAGCCGGTCCTTCGGGGGGGACAGAGGAAAAGCCTGTCGGAACGGTATTTTTGGGCCTTTCTGTGAATGGAAATACATATTCCGGAGGATATAGTTTTGAGGGGTCAAGGGGAAAGGTAAAATCAAACTCCTCGGAAATGGCCCTTGACTGGGTAAGGAGACATATAAATGGGTATCCGTTCATTCCTGGCATTTGAGTTGCCCCCTGAAATAATGGAAAGGATATGCGGGGTTTCTCTGGAATTAAAAAATGAAAACCTGCCTGTAAGATGGGTCAAGAGGGACAATATTCACCTTACCTTGATATTCCTCGGCAATGTGGAGGAACACCTGGTAGAAAACATAAAGGAGCAGGTCGGGTTTGCGGCGACCAAGTTTATTGTATTTAAGGCGGGGCTTAGCGGTTTAGGGGTTTTTCCTGATTTTAGTCGTCCCAGGGTTTTATGGGCCGGACTCAACGGAGATATAGAGAGGGTTTCAAACCTCCAGTCCGAACTACAGGATAGATTGCACCCCCTGGGCTTTTCCTTTGAAAAGAGACCTTTCAGGCCCCATGTGACAATAGGCAGATTTAAAAAGGGGCAAAAATTCGGAAAAGATGAATTTAAATGGCTTCTTGATAAATATCAGGATAATATGACCAGCAATTTATATGAATTAAAAGAGCTTGTTTTATTCAAAAGCGAGCTAAGGCGGGAAGGGCCTGTTTACACAAAAATGCAAACCTGGTCCTTAAAGGAAAACAATCATTATCATGAAGGGAGATAACCGTGGCTAAAGATTCGGAAAAGGAGAAATCCATTAGTTTGGCCATGTCTCAAATCGAGAAGCAGTTTGGCAGAGGCTCCATAATGAAGATGGGGCAGGACGGCGCTGTAATAGACATACCGGTGATTCCTACCGGCTCTATTTCGCTGGATTCCGCCCTCGGATTGGGCGGTGTTCCCAGGGGAAGAGTGGTAGAGATATTCGGCCCGGAGTCCTCCGGAAAAACCACACTTGCGCTGCATATCATTTCCGAGGCCCAGGCCAAGGCCGGGATAGCCGCTTTTATCGATGCAGAGCATGCCCTGGATATTTCCTATGCCAGGAAACTCGGAGTAAACGTGGATGACCTTCTCGTATCCCAGCCCGATACCGGGGAGCAGGCCCTGGATATAGCAGAAATATTGGTCAGAAGCGGGGCCATAGATACCCTGGTTATAGACTCGGTTGCAGCCCTTGTACCGAGGGCGGAGATAGAAGGAGAAATGGGAGACCAGCAAGTAGGCCTTCAGGCAAGGTTGATGTCAAAGGCCCTAAGAAAGCTTTCAGCCACCATAAGCAAATCCATGACATGCGTCATTTTTATCAACCAGATAAGGATGAAGATAGGCGTGTTTTTCGGAAATCCTGAAACCACCTCGGGTGGAAACGCCCTTAAATTCTACGCCACTCAACGGCTTGAGATAAGACGGATAGCATCCATACAAGACGGAAATCAATCCATAGGCAACAGGACCAGGGTCAAGGTTGTAAAAAACAAGGTAGCCCCTCCTTTTAAAACCGCGGAATTCGATATAATCTATGGCCGGGGCATTTCCAAGGAAGGAGACGTATTGGATTTAGGTGTTGCACTGGATATCGTGGAGAAGACCGGTTCCTGGTATTCCTTCAAAGGTGAAAGAATCGGGCAGGGAAGAGAAAATGTCAGAAAGTTTCTCGCGGAACACCAGGATATATGTAAAGAGATTTCCGCAAAGATAAAGGAAGGTATAGGGTTGGAGGCGAAAGCCACCGAAAAGGAAACGGTTAACTAAAAGAATTGGTTCATATGGATGGCAAAGAGATAAGGAAAAAATTCCTGGATTACTTTAGAGATCGAGAACACGAGATAGTTAAGAGCTCCTCATTGATTCCAAAGGATGATCCAACGCTTCTGTTTACAAATGCCGGAATGGTGCAGTTCAAAAATCTCTTCCTGGGCATTGAAAAAGCTCCTTATAAAAGGGCGGCTACTTCCCAGAAATGTATCAGGGCAGGTGGAAAGCATAATGATCTGGAACAGGTGGGATACACTAACAGGCACCATACCTTTTTTGAGATGCTTGGAAATTTTTCCTTTGGGGACTATTTCAAAAAAGAGGCAATTGCCATGGCCTGGGAACTGCTCACCGGGGTCTACGGGCTGCCAAAGGATAGGCTTTGGATTTCCGTTTACAAGGATGACGAGGAATCCCGCGAGGTTTGGCTGAGTGATATAGGCTTGCCGGAGGAGAGGGTCAAGAAATTCGGAGAAGAGGATAATTTTTGGTCAATGGGGGAGACAGGCCCATGCGGTCCGTGCTCGGAGATATATTTCGATCAGGGACCGGGGGCAGGGTGCGGCAATCCCACATGTTCCGTAGGCTGTGACTGCGATCGTTATCTGGAGATATGGAATCTGGTTTTTACCCAGTTCAACAGGGAGTCCAACGGGGACCTTAAACCCCTTCCAAGACCGAACATAGACACCGGTATGGGACTTGAAAGGCTGGCTGCCGTACTCCAGGGTGTATATTCAAACTACGATTCGGATCTATTTTCATACCTTATCAAATCCATAGAAGGACTTTCCGGCTCCAAATACGGCCAAGATGAAAAAAGGGACACACCATTCAAGGTTATCGCGGATCATTCCCGGGCCACCGCATTCCTTATAGCGGACGGTATCTTGCCCTCTAACGAGGGAAGGGGATATGTACTGAGACGAATAATTAGAAGGGCTGTAAGATACGGCCAGGCACTGGGGCTTGAGGGTGCCTTTCTCAATCTCCTTGCGGAGAAAGTGGTAGATGAAATGGGTGCGATCTACCCGGAGCTTTCACAATCAAAAAGATTTATCAATGAAGTGGTCATCAACGAGGAAAAACGTTTTGCGGATACACTTTTTCACGGGCTTTCCCTTTTGAGGAGGGAAATAGAGGAAATACGCGACAAAGGCCAGGCAGTAATTCCCGGGGATTTGGTTTTCCGGCTTTATGATACCTTCGGCTTTCCACCTGATCTAGTAAACGACATCGCACGGGATGAAAATCTTCAGGTAGATATGAAGGGCTTTGATAAGGCTATGTCCGAGCAAAAGGCTGCTTCCCAAAGAAGCTGGAAGGGCAGCGGTGAGGAAGAGATCCCGGAGATATACCGGAAATTGGATGCACGGGGGCTTGGGAGTGGTTTTTTGGGATATGAAACCCTGGAATCAAGGGGAAAGGTTCTGGCAATTTTAAAAGACGGCCAAGAGGTTGATACCGCCAAAGAAGGAGAAGAGATAGGGCTTCTGCTCGATCAAACACCATTCTATAGCGAATCCGGGGGGCAGGTGGGTGATACCGGAATTATAAAAAAGGATGGAATGGAAATGGAGGTGGTTGATACACTCAGTTATCCTTCCAACATCATTGTTCACAAGGCCAAGGTAGCCAGGGGAGACGTATCTAAGGGTGATACAGTGGAAGCCCTTGTGCATAATACAAGGAGAACCAATATTGCCAGCAATCACACGGCAACCCATCTTCTGCAGTCAGCCTTAAGAGAGATACTCGGGGATCATGTCAAGCAATCCGGATCCCATGTCGGGCCGGAAAGACTGAGGTTCGATTTTACACACTTTTCGCAAATTGCACCGGATGCCCTGAAAGAAATCGAGATGCGGGTCAACAGGAACATACAAAGTAATCTGCCCGTGAAGACCCAGACCATGTCAAGAGAGGATGCCTTTAACCTTGATGCAATGGCACTGTTCGAGGAAAGGTACGGAGATGAGGTAAGGGTGGTGAGCATCGGTAAAGGTCTCAGTGCAGAGCTTTGCGGAGGCACCCATGTTGATTTTACAGGGGACATAGGGGTATTTCTTGTTGTCAGCGAGGGAGCGGTGGCGGCCGGAATCAGGAGGATTGAGGCCCTTACAGGAGAGCCTGCTATTCGGGAGATACAGAGTGAAAAAGACAGCCTGATTAAAATTTCCGAATTTCTGAAAACAACTCCCCATAATCTGGTAACCAGGGTTGAGTACCTTCTCGAGGAACAAAAGGAAAAGGAACGCCAAATCGAGAGCCTCAAATCCAGGCTCGCAACAAAAAGATCCGAAGACATGCTCGAATCTTTTAGGGAAATCGAAGGGGTTAAGGTGATAAGCCAGGAAGTACAATCAGATAACCCCAGAGATATGAGAAATCTCGGGGATCAACTTAAAGACAGGATAAAATCGGGTATAATAATACTTGCTGCCGGGAGTGATGAAAAGGCCTTTTTGCTTTGCAGGGTCACACAGGACTTGACTGACGTTTTTGATGCCGGAAAGATTATAAAAGAACTGGCGCCCCTTGTAGGCGGAAAAGGGGGCGGAAGAAAAGATATGGCAGAAGGGGGAGGATCAAAGCCCTCGGAAATTAAGACAGCCCTTTCAAGGGCCTATGAGGTAATTTCAAGCCAGGCTAAGGCCGCCGAAAAATAATCTTTGCAGCAGGTATTCAAAGAACCCAGATTATGCATCAGACAACTACCATTGGTTATACAAAGGAAACTGAGACCTGGCAAAACATTGCAATTTTTGTCTCTCAAAAAAGATGGTGGCACTTTTCTGAAGTGACTGTCGGGAGGGCGCTGTCTTTTCGTGGCTTACCAGATACTGGTCTCTTGCCTCTGGTTCCTGGATGCTGGTTTTACAAGAAACAACTTCTTTTTGTCTTTCCGGCATCGAGCGACCAGTAACCAGTATCCAGCAACCAGCAAGAAGACCAGCCCGGGAGCCTCGGAACAGGAGAAAAGTACCACCATCTTTAAGAAATACGAGTTGTGCAAAGCGTCTCGAAACTGTTTCCAAATTATCAGTAGGCCTGTTATGCCCGTACATCTCATAGAAGGGGGTTATGCGAACACATACCTGGTTCAGGAAGAGGATTCCTATGTTGCTGTGGATGTGGGCACATCGGATGCAGCGGACAGGATTCATATCTATTTAAAGAATAAAGGTTCCCTCCGCGACCTTAAGATGGTAACCGCCACCCATTTTCATATCGACCACATAGGCGGAATAGCAAGGCTTTTAAATTGGTTTCCCGGGATAAGGGTATGTTTTTTCGAAAAGGTCGGAGACTATCTCGAAGGAAGAGACAAGATATGCCTTTTTTCCCTTCACAGATGGACCGGAGGATTAATGCCTGTTCTAAAGGGCCTGGATAATCATATCAAGAATCTCTGGGCAGGCTTGAAGAGCGGTAAGGCCGGGATCCCCCTGCCCTTTTTCAGAAATGCCCTTCCTTCCGGTTACCGTGCGGAATGCATACTTTCCGAAGGCAACCAATTGCCATGGATGCCTAACTGGGAGCTTCTGTGGTCCCCGGGGCATACAACGGACAGTGTCTGTTTTTATAACAGAAAAGAGCGATCGCTTATCACGGGGGATACTATACTTAACATGGAGGGATCCGGTGAACTCAATAAATTTTGTTGCGATTGTTCGGCAATCCGTAAATCCTTCAAAAGACTTCTTCAGCTTGAGGTACGCAATATTCTTCCAGGGCACGGTAAGCCCCTTTACGATGTTGAAGGCCTGAGCAATGTCAAAAGGACAAGATAATTTGCTCGAGCACAGTTTTCTCCACATACCCGGAATAGGTCGCAATAAAGAGCAAAATCTTTGGCAACGAGGAGTGCTGACCTGGGAACATTTCCTTAATAAACGCCGGATTATTTTTTCCCCGGACCGGTACAAATTTATACGAAAGTGCCTGAGGAAATCCCTGCAAAACAGGAACAATATCCGGTTTTTTGTTGACAGGCTTCCGTCGGGGGAAATATGGAGAGCATATGATTGTTTCAAGGCCGGGGCCGTATATCTGGATAAGGCTTTTTCAGGTTATTTTAACCCAGATTGTGCAGTAGAAAACGTAGCGAGGGTTGAAAAAACCCAAGCGAAACGCGAAGTTGGAGCAATTTTGAACCGCAGGCATATTCATAAATATGTTGAGGATCAAAATTGCGAAAAGAGCGTTGCAGCAAGGTTTTTCAGGCCGCAGTAGTTGGCTGCTGCACAATCTGGGTTTAACCCTTGCCAATTAGGTAAAAATCGAATAAACAGGGCATATTTATTCAAATTTGAAGCTAAAAGACCATCGGACAGTTTATGAAAGATCAAAACAAGACAAAAAGGCAGCTCCTGGAAGAACTCTCAGGGTTACGCAGGCAGGTTAATAGACTTCAGAGCCTGGAATCCGATTATAATAATTCATCGGAGCATCTTCGTTTGCTCAAATCGGACCTGAACAAGAGAAACAGGCCCCTGGAGGCTGTCAAAAGGGTGGTAGATTCCCTGCATCATTCCTTTGATTTTCAGAGCGTTATACAAAAAACCGTAGATGCACTGATGGAATACGATGGTTCCCCCTCAGTGCTTATTTATGTGATTAAAGAGGGTTTTGGAAGCTTAAAGCTTTTTTACGCACAGGGGTTTTCCGAGGAAGCACGTTTTTTAGGGGCGGAGATTCCCGTCAAAGGGACACTTACGGGCATTACTGTGAGCCAGAAAAAGGTTGTTACAACCCGGGATATTTATGGTGATGACCGGATTTACCCCGAAATAAGGGATCTGCTCCAGGATGAGGGTTACAGGTCAATTATATCCATACCGCTACTGTTTCAGGACAGGGTTCTGGGAGCACTGAAGCTTATCTTTAAGGAAATATACGTACCAACCGAATTTGAAAAGGAGACCCTTCTTTCCATGGGGAAAACCATTGGGCTTGCCATGGAAAATGCCCGGCACAGGGAAAGGATAGAATCTGATATAACAGAGTTGAAGCGGGTGGAAAACGCACTGAGGGAAAGCAAGGAAAAATACCGAACAATTCTTGACGGC
>CAZZPR010000044.1:0-27529 GCA_964655655.1 uncultured Desulfobacteraceae bacterium
TATTAACTATCGTAAATGAAAAAACCTGTTTGGTTCCGGCTTGTCCGGGTTAGGGGATATAGGTTTTTCCCGCAATCCCCGGCAAATCTGGGGTCCTATCCAAAGGGATGACCTATTGTCAAAAAATTATTTGACAAACCTCCGGGCCTTAATGTATTAAAAGGCAAAATTTTGTTGTCAATATAAGAAAAGGTAGAAAAATGGCACCATTTTCAAAAGGAGTGAAGCTTCCCAAAAGACAGGCTGCCCTGGATGTAATAGAAATTCCGATTCCGGAGAAGGTGATAATACCTCTTAAACAGTATATGGGAAGCCCGGCAACCCCTTTAGTATCGGAAGGGGACCAGGTGAAAACAGGTCAAATCATAGGCAGGCCGCAAAAAGAAGATTCCCTGCCCATCTTTGCTACCATAACCGGAAAGGTGGCGCGGATAAAAGATCATCTCACCTATAAAGGAGAAATTCTGGCGTCTGTAGAAATACAGGGAGAGGGGACAGACACCTGGGAAAAAAACGCAGGAAGTGAAGAAGATATAGGTTCTTTTTCCGGGGCAGAGCTTTTACAAAGGATACGCCAGTGGGGGCCTACCTTGAAAGGCCCGCTTCCCATGCCTCTTGCAAAAGACCTGCTTCCCGAGGATCAACCCAAGACCCATCTCTATTTGACGGAAAAAAGGGTGGTAAAAAAGATTCAAACCCTCTTGATTAACGCATTGGATCCGGAGCCCTACCTGGGAATCAACAAATACCTTTCCACGATTGAAACTCCCGAGCTTCCTCAAGGAATAGCTGCGCTTAAGGCCATTACAGGCGCGGAAAAAGTGGTTTTCGCCGTAGACAAAAATGCACCTGCTTGCCCGCAGCTGAAAGAAATGGCGGAAAAGGACGAGGAAGAACTCACCTTTATCGCGGCTGTCAACGGCACAAGGTTTCCCGTTGGGCAAACCATTTCCCTGATAAAGGCCGTACTGGGAAAAGAGATTCCCCTGCCTTACGGACACCCCAGGGATGTAGGAGTAGCGGCATACGATTTGGATACTGTAATCTCTGTGGGGAAGGCGGTAACCGGTAAAAACCCCCAGGTGGAATCCCTTATAACAGTAGGCGGGGGAGCCTCACCCAGAAACGGCATAGCACGAATAAGGCCCGGCATTACCATAGGCGAGCTCGCCAAATCTCTGGGAGATACCGGGGAGGCGGCAAAGATCGTATTGGGAGGGCCTATGACGGGAATGGCCCAGTACGATATGGAAGTGCCGATCACAGCCGATATTCCGGCGGTCTTATTTCTTGGCAGGCAAGAGATCACCCTTTCCGGGGACTACAGGGAATGTATAAACTGCGGCATGTGCGTAAAGGTGTGCCCGGTAAATCTGGTTCCGGGTGTGCTTTCCATGTACTGCTCCAATGACAAGTTCGAAAAGGCGGAGAGCGAAGGCCTTCTTTCATGCATAGAGTGCGGGTGCTGTGACTATGTATGCCCGTCCAGGAGGCCCCTGGTTCACCTTTTCAGACATGCTAAACATCAGTTGATGGAAGGTTAATATGAGCAATTACATTGTATCAATGTCCCCCCATATAAGGGGAAAGAGCTCTGTAGAGAGGATGATGCTAACCTTTATCATGGCACTGGTTCCGACATCTGTTGTGGGTATATATATGTTCGGGTTCAGGGCCCTTTTAATAATGGTGCTGTCCATGGCAACCTGTGTGGTGGTGGAATCCATTATTGAATGGATAACCCACCGAAGCCTCACCTACAAAGATTATCATGCCCTGCTTACCGGCTTGCTGTTCGCACTGCTTCTTCCGCCCAGCCTGCCCTGGTGGATTCCGGTGGTTGGGGCAGCAGTTGCCATAATCCTGGGAAAGATGGTGTTCGGCGGATTGGGCAACTACCCATTCAATCCTATACTGGTAGCCTGGGTGGTAATGAACACATCATGGAAAGATCGGATGAACCTCTTTTTTGAACCTCATACCAGCAAGCAGGTTCTGACTCCCCTTATGGCTATAAGTGAGGACCCAACTCTTTTTTATTCCTACAACATGTTTGATCTCTTTGTGGGAGACAAGGCAGGGCCTATAGGTGGTGTATGCGCCCTGGCCGTTCTTGCAGGAGGAGTTTTTATCCTTGCCAGGGGTATTATCCGCTGGCATATTCCCGTTTCCTTTTTGTTCGGGGTAGCCCTGTTCGCAGGTATTCTCAGGGCCATAAACCCTGATGTGTATCCCCCTGTGCTGTTTCATCTTATAAGCGGCGGGGTGCTTTTGGGGGCGTTTTTCCTTGCCCCTGAGCCGGTTACCTCTCCGGTTACCCCCAAGGGAATGTTGATCTTCGGATTTCTGGCAGGGGCGCTTACCATGATTATACGGATGTGGGGGGCTTATCCTGACGGCAGCTTCTATGCCATACTTATAATGAACGCAGCCACCCCTCTTTTCAATTACCTGAAACCAAAAGCCTACGGGAGGAGCCAAGGTGCGTGACATATTAAAGATGATGATTGTGCTTACCCTGATCGGGGCCGCATCCGGCCTGGCCCTTTCTGTGATACACAGTGTAACCGAAGGGCCCATAGAATATCAGACCATCAAGTTTGTAAAAGAGCCTGCAGTAAAGAAGGTATTAACCGGCTATGATAACGACCCCATAGGAGATAGAAAGAAGATAGTGGTGGGCACCGATGACAGGGGAAACCCTGTGGAACTCAATATATTTCCCGCGAAGAAGGGGGGTAACACCTTTGCCGTGGCCCTGGAGGGAAAGGCAAAGGGTTTTCACGGAGATATCGGGGTAATGGTAGGGGTAAACGAGAACGAAAAAATACTGGATATAGCCATTACCAGCCACTCCGAAACCCCGGGAGTAGGTTCCAAGGTCACCGAGTCTTTCTTTACAGAGGGGTTCAAGGGCCTTTCCCTGAAGCCGGACATCCAGGTGGACGCCATAAGCGGTGCCACCTATTCCAGCAAGGGTGTGATGGCTGCAGTGGAAAAAGTAGCAGGGTACGTAAAAAAGCATAAACAGGAGATATTTTAATGTCCATACGAAAAGAATTTACCAAGGGGTTATGGGAGATTGTCCCCCCCTTCAGACTGGTGTTGGGGCTTTGCCCCACTCTGGCTGTTACAACTTCCGGCATAAACGGAATGGGGATGGGTCTTGCCACCACCTTCGTGCTGGTATTTTCCAACTTGTTTGTATCTCTTTTGAGGAAATTCATTCCTGTAAAGGTGCGCATAGCCTCCTATATTGTTATTATCGCCTCCTTTGTGGTGATAGTGGAGCTGGTAATGCAGGCCTATTTTTATCCACTGTTCAAGATCCTGGGCATCTTCATCCCTTTGATAGTGGTAAACTGCATAATACTCGGGAGGGCGGAGGCCTTTGCATCGAAAAACAATCCCATCCTCTCCCTGGCAGACGGTCTCGGCATAGGACTCGGTTTTACGATTTCTCTGTTCGTCCTGGGATGCATTCGGGAATTACTGGGTGCAGGCACTTTGCTTGGCTTCCATGTAATGTGGTCCGGGTATGAACCATTCTCTTTCATGCTTAAGCCCCCTGGAGCATTTGTGGCCCTGGGTATACTTCTGGCGCTTATGAACCTCATAAGTCAATATCAAGCAAGTAAAGGAGGTGCTAAATAATGACTGATTTTATCCTCCTTATGATAAGTGCAATACTGGTAAACAATATCCTTCTTATCCGGTTTTTGGGAAATTGCCCCTTTTTGGGAGTATCCAGGAGCATGGACACCGCAACCGGCATGGGTCTTGCCGTGGTCTTTGTCATGACCCTGGCTGGCATGATCACCTGGCTGGTCCACAACTATATCCTAATACCCCTTAACATTGAATATCTGCGCACCATCGCCTTCATCCTGGTAATCGCCACTCTGGTCCAGTTTGTTGAGATGGTGGTACAAAAGACCGCCCCGGCACTTTATGAGGCCCTTGGTATTTACCTTCCCCTCATAACCACAAACTGTGCTGTACTGGGGGTTTCAATAATAAACATAGAAGAGGGTTACAACCTTGTAACCACTATATTTTTCTCCTTTGCCTCTGCCTGTGGCTTTGCCCTGGCCCTGGTGCTTATGGCAGGGATGAGAGAGCGGTTTGCCCTAGTAAGGATCCCGAGGGCTTTCGAGGGCACCGCCATAGGGCTTATAGCCGCAGGGTTAATCGCCCTGGCATTCTCTGGATTTATCGGACTCGTTTAAAAAGGAGGACTATTAAATGTTTTCAGGAATGATAGCTATCGGGGGTATGGGGCTTGTAGCCGCCCTGCTTCTGGGTGTAGCTTCAAAGATATTTTATGTGGCCGTGGATCCCAAGGTACTGGAGATAGCCGATGCCCTGCCAGGTGCAAACTGCGGCGCCTGCGGCTTTGCTGGATGCTCGAGCTGTGCAAAGGCCGTTGCAAAGGGCAAGGCGGGCCCCGATGCCTGTATGGCCGGAGGGGTCGAGGCTACAATGGCCATCGCTGACATCCTGGGTGTAACCATAGAGGTCAAAGAACCGGAAAAGGCAAGGGTAGGCTGCTGGTATAACTTAGAAAAGGCAGACACCAAATTCCAATACGATGGTGCAGCGGACTGCAGGGCAGCTATGCTACTTTTCGAGGGAAGCAAGGTATGCGATATAGGCTGTCTCACCCTGGGAACCTGTGTAAATGCCTGTCCATTTGGTGCCATTTCTATCGGCAAGGACGGTCTCCCGGTAATAAACGAGAACCTATGCACCGGTTGCGGTACCTGCCAGCAGATATGCCCTCGCGGCATAATAAGGCTTACCTCACAGACCGAGAGGATACAGCATATCTACACCACTGACGAGTGCACCTCCCCCTGCCAAAGGACATGTCCCGCAGGAATTGATATACCCGAGTATATATCTCAAATCAAGGCGGGAAATTATCTTGAGGCAGTAAAGGCAATCAAGGAAAAGAATCCCCTTCCCCTGACCTGCGGAAGAGTATGCCCACATCCGTGCGAAGACGAATGCAGGTTGGGAAAGGTTTGTGACCCTGTAAACATAAACCACTTAAAAAGATTTGTGGCTGACATAGAGATGAATTCCCAAAGGATTACTCCTTATATAGCCCCGGATACGGGAAAAAAGGTGGCCGTGATAGGCGGAGGACCTGCAGGACTTACCGCAGCCTATTATCTTGCAAGGCTTGGCCATAATCCCACTATATTCGAGGCCATGCCCAACCTCGGGGGCATGCTACGCTATGGAATTCCAGAGTACAGACTTCCAAAAAAGACCCTTGACTGGGAGATAGATTGTATGCTGAACACCGGGGTGGAGGTAAAAACAGGCGTGCGCATGGGAAAGGATTTCACTTTAGAGGGATTGAAAAAGGAAGGTTTCGACTCCGTGTTTTTAGGAACTGGCGCCTGGGACAGCAGGGGTCTCGGCGTTGACGGAGAAGGCCTAAAAGGCGTTCTTCCAGGGACCCGGTTTCTCATAGACAGAGGCCTGGAAAAGGAAACCCCGGTTGGAGAAAAGGTGGCTATCATAGGAGGGGGAAATACCGCCATAGATGCGGCCAGGACCTGCTGGAGACTGGGGGCCGAGGAAGTAACCGTTCTGTACCGGCGTTCCAGGAAAGAAATGCCGGCCAATGACATAGAGGTTGAAGAAGCAGAAAAAGAAGGCGTTATCTTCCATTTTTTGGCCGCACCTACAAAACTTATAGGTAAAAACGGTGTCCTTACTAATATGGAATACATAGAGATGGAACTCGGGGAGCCTGATTCTTCCGGCAGAAGACGGCCTGTTCCCAAGAAGGGAACCGAAAAGGTAATAGCTGTGGATAACGTAATTGCAGCAATCGGCCAGTTTCCTGAGACCCAGTTCCTTAAAGATGACGGCATCGGCGTTACCAAAAGAAATACTATAGAGGTGATTGACAGGACCACTGGAAAAACCAATGTAGAGGGTGTTTTTGCAGGTGGCGACGCTGTCACAGGCGCTTCTATTGCAGTTGAGGCAATAGGTGCCGGCAGGAGGGGTGCAAGATCCATACATCTTTATCTTTGCGGAGAAAAAGTGAACCTGCCGGAAAACGCTATTACCAATGAAAGTGCTTTGCCGGATGTGGAGGAGCTGAAATCTGTGCAGGCCTCGGAAAGAGTGAAAATGCCCGAGCTCAATGTCGATGAAAGAAGGAAAAACTTCAATGAAGTAGAACTTGGCCTTGAGGAGAAAAGCGCCGAAACTGAAGCCGAAAGATGTTTACGGTGCGGTTTGATCTGTTACAGAAGAGAAAAATAAAATTTATTTGAAAAATAAAATTCTTTCTAATATACTATTATTATAGAAAGGAGGGAGGTGCGCTAAATGGGCAAAAGGATTTTGCTTTGGGGTTCAGTAATTGCATGCCTCGTATGCTTTGCCGGTGTAGGCCTGCTTCCAGCAGCAGGGGTGCCCGATAAGGATATTACCATAAAATCGGAAACAATTGAGAAGCACAGAAAAGGGCTGGTCTCCTTCAGTCATGAAAAGCATATAAAAAGCGGTATAGGGTGCAAGGAATGCCACCACATGGGACCACCCGATAAGAAATGCTCCGATTGTCACGATGCGGATAAGTCAAAGGGTAAGATAAAGAAATTAATGCTGGCCTTTCACCAAACCTGTCAAGGTTGTCACAGGGATCTGAACAAGGAAGGTAAAACGTCAGGGCCAACGCGTTGCGACGGATGCCATAAATAAGACAAAAAACTGCCACCCATTTTATCTAAGTAAATGGGTGGCAGTTTTTTATTGTTCACCTAATCTTCGTCTTCTACTTCTGTTACGGTAATCGCCTCCGCCTCACAGATCTCCACACAGCTTTCGCAGCCGATACATTCTTCAGCGTTAACCGGGACGGATTTTTCATCCTGGATCTCAAACACATCCGAAGGACAAACATCCACGCATTCCTCACATCCGACACACTTCTCTTCGTCTACCGCTACCTTAAACATGTTTTACCCTCCTTTCTTAAAATTATTTGGCCCTTTATAAATATAAGTTTAATCATACAGAGCAATTTTTAGCAGGCTATTTAACAAAGCAACATAGGGGTGTCAAGGCAATTCCTGTATTCCTGCTGAATTTTTATAATATCTTCCTCAACTGTCCAAGGCCTTTTCCTCTACAATAACCCGATCTTTGTGCCCGGCCTCCTCCAAATACACGTTTACTGTCTCTTTTTCTCCGGTCTTTCGTTCCATAGCCACGTAATTCGCCTTTATCGGTAACTCCCTGCAATGTTCCCCCCGGTCAATTAAAACAGCTAATTCGATTTTCCTCGGTCTCCCGAAATCTATCAAGGCATCCAAGGCCGCTCTTACTGTCCTTCCGGTAAAAAGAACGTCGTCCACCAAAATTACGATCTTATCGTCTATGGAAAATGGTATTTCCGTGGTGCCTATTTTTGGATTAACCCCTATTCTGGTCCAATCGTCTCTATACAGATTAATGTCCAATGCACCGGTGGGCAGATTTTCCGTTTCCCTTCCGGAAAGCTGGTCTCTTAACCGATACGCCAAAAACGCTCCACCTGTCCTTATCCCTATCAAGGCAATATCCCTCATGGATCTGTGCCCTGAGGCTATCTTCTTTGCCATCCATTTTAGGGAGTTGGCTATTTCTATCTTATCCATAATAACCTGTTGCCTCTTTTTTGGTGCCATTGGGTTTACCTCTTAAGGGTGTCTATTGAGGGGATTTTTTATATCATAGATTTATTTCAGATCAAAATTTTTTTGTAAAATTTTGTCCGTTTCAACGAACCCCGGCCAGCAGAAGGAAAAATTGAGCCATGGGTGAATTTTTTGCACCTTTTTAATTAAGTTAAGCAAGTTAAGCCTGCACCAGTTATTTTGAAAAACAACTGCGCCTGCAAACGTTGACTTATGTGAGGTTCCGATTTAATATAACCTAACTATGAAAAAACTTGATCTGCCGTCAAATCCACAAGAATTGCTTGCTTCACTCGGCTACCGCTTTAAGAACCCTGGTCTGCTACAGCAGGCCTTTAAGCACCCCTCCTATGTTTATGAAAAAAAGGAACCTACAACCTCCGACAATCAAAGATTGGAATTTTTGGGCGACGCAGTGCTAGGTCTTGCCATTAGTCATCTTCTCATGGATTACTTTCCAGAAATGAAAGAGGGGGATCTTTCTAAACTCAGGTCCATACTGGTAAGCGAGAATGGCCTATGTCAAATCGCTGATTCATTAAGGTTGGGGAATTATCTTTTGTTAGGTAAAGGGGAGGAACATACAAATGGGAGAAAAAAGCTATCTATTTTAGCCGATACCCTGGAGGCCCTTATCGGGGCAATTTATCTTGACGGAGGATTTTCCAAGGCATTCAGGGTGACAAAGAGGGTCTTTGGTCCTTCCTTGGAAGGATTGGCTCTCGATAGGCCTATAAATGACTTCAAAAGCGAGCTCCAGGAATGCTCTCAACAGCTTCTTCAATCCGCCCCAGAATATACGATCCAAAGGGAAAAAGGCCCGGATCATAACAAAACCTTTTATGCAGCGGTTTATCTCAAAGGAGAGCTGGCTGGAAAGGGCGCAGGTGGAAGCAAAAAAGACGCAGAACAAATGGCAGCAAGGGAGGCTCTCTCTTGGCTAAGAAAATAAAAAAGGCCTTCATAATTCCCATATTTATCCCCCACCAGGGGTGCCCGAACAGATGTGTTTTTTGCCGGCAAAAAACTATAACCAACTCCAGCTGGGCCCTTCCTGGTCCTGAACAAATAGCAAAAACCATTGATGAGGCCATGAAATCGAACAGGGTCTCCAACTCCCTTAAGGTACCCAGGCAAGTAGCATTTTACGGGGGCACTTTTTCCTCTGTTCCCTTTGACTCCATGAAGGCGATGCTAAGTGCTGTAACACCATACATGGAAAAGGGTATGGTAGATTCAATAAGAATATCAACACGTCCTGATTCCTTGGATGAGCAACGCATAGAAACCCTAAAAAGTTTCGGCGTCTCGATCGTAGAGCTAGGCGTTCAATCCATGGACGACAACGTATTGAGACTCTCAAAAAGGGGGCACACCTCACTTGATACCGTATTGACCATCAAGAAACTCCAAGAGAATGGTTTTATGGTCGGTGTACAACTTATGCCCGGGCTTCCTGGGGGTTCCAGAAAAACTTTCATTGAAACACTTCAAAAGGTTAAATCCCTCAAGCCCAATATGGCCAGGATATATCCTACCCTTGTTATAAGGCGAACGGAACTGGAACAACTTTACAAGGCTGGAAGATACATACCAATGGACATAGATTATACAATAGATCTGTGCAAGGAAGCCTGTATTATCCTGGAAGACGCCGGAATTCCTGTTATCAGGATAGGCCTTATGTCCTCCCCCTCTCTTCTGAAAAAGGGTGAAATTGTGGCCGGTCCCTGGCATCCTTCCATGGGTTTTTTGGTTCGGTCTGCGGTCCGTTTAGAAAGAATCAGGCCCTCTCTTGAAAGGTTAAGGGGCGTGCCCAGAATAAAGATTTCAGCATCGAGTAAGGACCTGCAAATGATTATAGGCCACAAAAGAAGGGGCATCGAGTACATAGAACTCATAACAGGCAGCCAAGTAAAAGGCATGGTAAGGGATGAATCCATACCTCCCGGAAGGGTTGCCTTCGAGATAGCATAAATCTCTCTCATTAAACTCTATAATGTCATGAATTTGGTAATTATGCTTAGGTAGATCAAAAGACCCAAGATATCATTGGAGGTCGTGATAAAGGGGCCGGTTGCAAGTGCGGGATCTATGTCAAGCTTTCCCAGCATAAAAGGAATAAATGCACCAAAGGACCCGGAAAACAGTATTACAGTAATAAGGCTTATGCCGACCCCGAGCCCTAGCCAGATGTCGGAAAGCCAAAATCCCACAATAAACCCTAAAACCATTCCGCACAGGATCCCGTTTATCAATGAAACCCATAGCTCCAGCAAGAGTCTTCTTCCGGTGTGCAATATGCGAATATCTCCTGTTGCCAGCCCTCTTGTTACAACTGTGGCTGCCTGAATGCCCGTGTTTCCTCCCATGGCCATTACTACTGGTATGAAAAAAGAAAGTGCGATTATCTTTTCCAAGGAGCCGTGGAAAAGATTAATAATTACTGCTGATACAAGCCCTCCCAGGAGACCCAACAACAGCCAGGGCATTCGTGATCTGGATATCTTAAAAGCAGACCCCTCTGTAATCTCCTGGTCAAAAACCCCGGCCATCAAAGAAATGTCTTCGTTGTTCTCTTCTTCAATGACACCGATAATATCATCATTGGTTATCCTGCCGACCAGTCTGTTGTTTCCGTTTATTACTGGCACGTGGATCAGGCCATATTGTTTTGCGATTCTGGCCACCTCTTCCTGATCGGCTTCCACGTAAACGCTGGTTATCTCGGCATTCATAATGTCATTAATATATCGCTCCTGCGGTTCCAGCACAAGATCCTTGAGGGACACTGATCCTGCAAGCTGGCCCGAGTTATTCACTACCCAAACATAGTAAAGGTCCTGGACCTCATCCCTATTTTTTCTAATATACTCTATGGCATCGCCGACCGTGGACCCCGAATTAACAGAAACGAACTCCAGGGCCATCAGCCCGCCTGCAGTGTCCTTTTCATAATCTATAAGCTTTTTTAGTTCCTCGGATACCTCTGGGGGAAGCATTTTTATTATTTTCTGGGCACGCTCCCTGGGAAGAATGTTAATTAAATCTGTGGCATCGTCTGAATGGAGTTTCTCCAATATCCGGGCCAACAAATCATCATCGATCTCGGCACTGATACTTTCCTTTATCGAGCAGGAAACCTCTTTCAATATGTTTCCAGCACTCTCAGGGTCAAGCAACTTAAAAAGCTCCAGCCTCTCATCGTAATTGTCCATTTGCTCTATAATATCAGCAAGGTCCGCTGGATGAAGGGGTCCAATCAATTCCTTTACATCACCGTATGCCTGCTGCTCGATCAGGTCCTGGATCTCTTCAATAATTTGAAAACTCTGGTTTTCCTGTGTCATACAAAATCCTCTGGCCAAAAAATTAAGGATAAAATTCTCTTTGCTGAAATAGCCCTGGATTAACAAAAAGGCTGCGCTTATCTGCCTGTTGGGGGATATTTATGCTCTCTGCGGCATAAAATCAATGGTAGATAGTCTACCGGGAGACCACATCCGGATTATATCCCTGACAATATCTCCTTAAAACGTCTGGTTTTCCCCTCGATATCATCCGATAGAAATATGTCCGATATGATTGCCGCCCTTTTTATCCCCTTGCTGACCAAAAGTTGAATATTTTTTTCATTTATGCCCCCTATTGGAATAACCGGCACAGGAGACAAATTGGTGATTTTTGATACTGTACCGGTTTCAACCAATGGATCGGGTCTAAACTTGGTGGCGGTAGAGAACACCGGGCCTATTCCTATATAATTCGCTCCACTGTCTATTGCCTCTATCGCCTGTTCCACCGAATGTGTGGATATGCCTATTATCTTTTTCTTGAAATACCTTCTGGCATACTCAATAGGTATATCATCCTGCCCAAGATGGACACCGTCTGCGTCTAAAATCATAGCCAAGTCCAGATCATCATTTACAATGAGCGGCACCCCTTTGCCCTTGGTTATTTGTTTAATCCTAAAGCCCAGTTCAAGGGTTCTCCTTTTTGATCCGGCCTTTTCCCTTAATTGAATTACATCTGCTCCGCCCCTGATCTGAGCAGCCACCATTTCAGCAGGATCTCTTCCCTTGTGGAGATCACCGGGGGAAAAGCAGTAAAGCCTGGCCTCTTTCAAGGGTTTCATAAAATTCGGCGTATTCGTTTAATTTATCGCGACAGGGATGCCTTTGATATCGTTTGTGCGATCTTCTTTCCGGAAAGGAGCATGCCCCCGAAAATGGGCCCCATACGAGGACCTCCAAATGCATTGTTCGCGGCCATCCCAGCCACATACAACCCGGGAAACACCTCCTTGGAATTGGCCACTGTAAACTGCTCCCCCTCGTTCGCCCACAAAGACATCTCCCCTGCGATACCCCCTGTAGGCGTGTTAAGCTTGGCATCCATCTTCTTGGTGATAATCCTGCATATCTCTGCTGGATGGCCCGTCCCATCCACCACATAGGATGCCTGAATGCTCATGGGATCTACGGAAAGGCCCAGGCTTTCTACCGGAGACCAGTTTAAAACCAGGCCGCAAACCCTTTTCTTGCCTGCTTCCTCCCTGAAGAGCACGTCTGTTACCTTAATGAGGTTAAAAATGGTAGTCCCTTTTTGGATGCACTTGGAAATAATAGTAGAGGTGGCCTCAACTGTATCTATGGTGTAATAGCCATCACCCCGGTCGCTGTACCTTACTCCCATATCCTCTATTACAGGGAGCGCATCCCCTTGCACAACCCCTTCGTTAAACATCATGCCGCCTCCCCACATCCCCCCTCCGGGAGCAAGCTTCGACTCAAAAATAACCGGTTTAAATCCCGCTTCTGCAAGGTAATAACCGGCGGTCAGATTGGAAGGACCTGCACCCACCAGTGCTACTTCCACATTTAGAGATCCAAGAAATTTTTCCATATAAGACTGTGCTATATGTTTGGAAATAGTAATATCATCAATAGTTATCATATCTGTCCTCCAAAAAAACCGGGTCCTTTCAGGAATGCTCGGGTCCCTTAGCTCTGGTGCTAAAAAGCACCTGCCCTAGAAACCGATCCATAATTTTGTCCGAAAAACTTGACGTCAGCCGCTTCCTCTCTTCAATGCCCCTTCAATCCTGTCGGCAATTTCCATAGAGGCACCCTTCTCCCCCCAAGCTCCCACCCTGATAATTACCTCCGTGGACTTGGGAGATTTATATTTAACATAAACAAATACCTCTATCCCGTCTGCGCGCACCGCCATTATTTTCCCCGATGAAATATCATGCTCCTGTCCCTTGATCTGCAGCTCCATAACCCTTAAGGCAGAAATGCTGGCATCCCAAACCTTGACATATGGGAACCTATAAAAGACCGTAAGGCTTCCTTTGTAATATTTATAGCCCCCCGCACCCGCTGCTCCTCCGGCCGCAAAAAATGCCAGCGGCGAGCAGCCTGTGAACAGCCCAAAAAAGAAAAAAAAGGAAAAAATAATGCCTTTATGCTTGAATTTTTTCATTAAACCATTGAATGTAATTTAAGGCTATTGAACATGAACCTAATTTGATAGGATACCCTTTTTGAGCTACAAGTCAATATAATATTGAGATTGACTTGATAAGGCATATCTGATATGCAAAATTTACTTTTTCGAGCACTTAAGGCTCTTCATCTGGGCATTTACAAAAACTTTTTTAGAGAAAAAAATGGGCTACAAAAAAACACTTAATCTCCCGAAAACGGATTTTCCAATGAAGGCGAATCTGGTTAAAAGGGAACCGGAGACATTAAGGAAATGGGAAGAAACGGGGCTTTATTCCGAAATAAGAAAGGCTTCCAAGGGAAAACCCCTTTATGTACTGCACGACGGACCGCCATATGCCAATGGGCATATCCATATGGGAACCGCCTTCAATAAGATATTAAAGGATATAATAATTAAATCAAAGCAGATGGACGGATATGATGCCCCCTACGTGCCCGGGTGGGATTGTCACGGGCTTCCCATAGAACTGCAGGTGGACCATGAGCTAGGAGACAAAAAGAAAAGCATGGCCCCTTCCGAGGTAAGAAAAAAGTGCCGTGAGTTTGCGGATCAGTTTGTAAACATCCAGAGAGAGGAATTTAAAAGGCTTGGTGTCTTGGGCGAATGGGAAAATCCTTATCTTACAATGAACTACGCCTATGAGGCCACCATTGTTAGAGAATTCGGGAAATTTGCGTTAAACGGCAGCCTGATGAAGAACAAAAAGCCCATCTACTGGTGCAATTCCTGCAATACTGCGCTGGCAGAGGCAGAAGTTGAATACGAGGATGAAGTGTCGCCGTCCATATATGTAAAGTTTCCACTGGTTTCAGACCCTCCAGCCAACCATCACGCTCTCGACGATAAGGAACTGTACATGCTGATTTGGACTACCACTCCCTGGACAATACCGGCAAATCTTGCTGTTGCGCTTCATCCGGATTTTAAATATGTAGTGATTCAAGCCGGGGAACATGGCAATTTAATCGTGGCCGAAGGCCTATTGGAAAAGTTGCTGGTAACCGCCGGGATCAAGGATTACAGCATTCTGGACAGGCTGGATGCGACGGAGTTAGAAGGGCTGAAGGCCCGACACCCTCTTTATTCCAGGGAATCGGTTATAATTCTGGCAAATTACGTCACTCAGGATGTGGGCACCGGTTGTGTGCACATCGCCCCGGGCCATGGACAAGAAGACTACGAGAGCGGGCTTCAATACGGCCTTGAGATATACTCCCCTGTTGACGCCCGGGGAAGATTTACGGATGATGTGGAGTATTTTGCGGGCAAGGAGGTATTTGAGGCCAACAGGGACGTAATACAAAAGCTGGAAGACTTCGGGGCCTTGCTAAATGAGGAAAGCCTTACACATTCCTACCCCCACTGCTGGAGATGCAAGAAACCCGTTATATTCAGGGCCACAGAGCAATGGTTTATATCCATGGACAAGACGGGGCTGAGGGACAAGGCATTGAAGGCCATAGGGGATGTAGAATGGGTTCCGGCCTGGGGCAAGGACAGGATTCATGCATTGGTGTCCAACAGGCCGGATTGGTGTATATCCAGGCAGCGTTCATGGGGGGTGCCTATAACAATTTTTTATTGCAAAAACTGCGGTACCCATATCTTGAACAAGGAAATTATAGACCGTCTGGTGGCCCTGGTACGCGAAAAGGGTACGGATATCTGGTTTGAGGTCACTGCGGACGAGCTGTTGCCGGAAGGTACAGTTTGCCCCAAGTGCAAGGGGAAAAAATTTGAAAAAGAAAAGGATATATTGGATGTATGGTTTGACTCCGGAGTTAGTTTCGCCGGGGTACTGGAGTACAGGGACAGATTGAGACATCCCGCCGACCTTTATCTGGAAGGTAGCGATCAACACAGGGGATGGTTTCAAAGTTCCCTGTTGTGCTCTACGGGAACAAGAGGCAGGGCACCGTTCAAGGCTGTCCTGACCCACGGGTTTGTCGTTGACGGAAACGGAAAAAAGATGTCCAAATCAAGGGGAAATGCCATCTCCCCGGAAGAGGTTATAGGTAAAAAGGGCGCGGAGATATTAAGGCTTTGGGTGGCATCTGAGGATTACCGGGGCGATATCAGGCTCTCCGGTGAAATCCTTGACAGGCTGACTGAGGCCTACAGAAGGATCAGGAATACGTTCAGATTTTTGCTTGGAAACCTAAATGGGTTTGACCCCTCAAAGCACGAGGTTCCTTATCAAGAATTATTTGAGATTGACAGATGGGCTTTGCACAGGTTCCAGGAACTAAACGAAACGGTGCTCAACCTCTACCGGGGATTTGAGTTTCACTCTATATATCAAGCAATTTATAATTTTTGCGTGAACACGTTATCCTCTTTTTATCTTGACGTCCTCAAAGACAGGCTTTATACCACCGGGTTCGAGTCAAGGGAGAGAAGGGCTGCTCAGACAACCATCAATGAAATACTGGAGGGTCTTGTCAGGCTGGTGGCACCTATAATTCCCTTTACCGCCGACGAGGTATGGGAATACCTGGCTCCTAAAAAAAGGGCTTTCAGCGTGCACTTGGATTTTTTCGAACCAGCAAAAGACCAGCTTAAGGACTGCCAGCTCGTAAACCGCTGGGAAAAACTGCTGAGCATAAGGAAGGAAATTACAAAGGCCCTTGAAATCGCCAGGACGGAAAAGGTGATAGGCCATCCCCTTGATGCCGAAATCCAGCTGGCCCTCCCTGATACACTGGAACATTTGAGGGATTACAGGGATGAATTAAGGTCTATGTGCATAGTCTCTGCAGTTAGATTGACTAACGGTAAGGAAATGCAGGGGGCCTATGAAAGCAATGAGTGCCCCGGGTTAAGGGTAAAGGTTCTGGCTTCACCTTATCCGAAATGCGAGAGGTGTTGGATCCATGATCGTACAGTAGGAGAAAACAGCGAACACCCCGGTCTATGCAGGCGCTGCGTTCAAGTTTTAAATGGTTTGAAACAGGTCCATAGATTTTGAGGAAAAATTGTCTCTTATTCCTGGGAACGGCACTGGTCATACTTGTTGTTGACCAAATAACCAAAATCATGGTAGTTGATCAACTTCACCCCCACAATGTCCTTCCTGTAATACCCGGTTTTTTTAACCTGGTTTTGGTGAAAAACAGGGGCATGGCATTTGGGATATTCAACCGGTCCGATTCACAGCTCTCTTTTTATTTCCTGGTCTCTGCGACTATCCTCGCAATACTATTGTTGCTCTGGTTTTTTCTCTGGCCCAAGGGCAAAAAAAAGGGCATGAGCCTGGCACTTGGACTCATCCTGGGAGGGGCCTTTGGAAACCTGGCTGACAGGATAAGGCTTGGATATGTAATTGATTTTCTTGATTTTTTTATCAAAAATTATCACTGGCCTGCCTTTAATGCAGCGGACTCCGCGGTTACAGTAGGTACATTTTTATTGTTGATCAAGGCAATAGTAATGAGGGAAAACAAAAAAAAGGCGAAATAAAATCAATGATAAAACAAGGAGGTAGATCATGGCAAAGAAGATCGGTGTGCTTCTGTCAGGATGCGGTGTATTGGACGGCGCGGAAATACACGAATCCGTTATTACCCTTTTGGCCATCGAGCGCGAGGGGGCTCAATATGTTTGTATGGCCCCGAACGTGGAGCATCAAGCCGTGAACCACCTTACCCAGGAACCCACGGAGGAAAAGAGAAATGTGCTTGTAGAATCCGCGAGGATTGCCCGGGGGGTGATCAGTGAATTAAGTAATGTTAAGGCCTCCGATATAGATGCCCTGATTATACCGGGTGGTTTTGGTGCCGCAAAAAACCTGAGCGATTTTGCCATCAAGGGGCCGGGTGCAACCGTAAATGAACAGGTGCAAAGGCTCTTGCTGGAAATGAGTGCCCTGGGCAAACCCATAGGTGCTTTATGTATAGCCCCCGCAACCCTTGCCAAGGCACTTGCCGACAGAGCCCCGGAGGTTACCATAGGGGAAGACAGAGAAACAGCCGAAAAGATTGAAGCAATGGGTGCCAAACATACGACGTGCCGAGTGGATACAATATGCCTGGACTCGAAAAACAAGATAGTAACAACCCCCGCTTATATGCTGGGGCCCGGAATCAGGGATGTTGCCACTGGAATAGAAAAACTGGTTGCCAAGATAATAGAACTGGCTGAGTAGTATTCAGTGTAGAAACAGGGGGGACCTGAAACAGGAGAAAACTTGATTATACGCCTATTCATTTAAGCCGCCGATTAATTTTTTTATGCCACCCAGCAGCCCCTTTCTCGAGGCCTCCTTTGCCAGTTTTTTCAGAGGCTCTGCATTATCTTTTGCAGCGGCCTCCCCCAAATAAATCAATCTCTCGGGTTCGGAAAAATCCATCCAGTGCGTGTCGCCCAGAAAGGGCCTTATGACTATGTCAGCCCTCTTTAAATCATGTTCTTTCAAATAAAAACCCTGGATTTCACCGGCCCTTACATATATATCCACCGCTGCTTGAAGCTCGGGCACCGAGCTTATGTCTTTATCCACGGAAACAGCTATAACAAAATTCGACCCTTCTTCGACGGCAAGGGCTACAGGAACTTCACAGATAATGCCCCCATCGGATAAGGTCCTGCCGTTTAATTCCACCGGTTCCAATGCCCCGGGAACAGCTGAGCTGGCCAATATGGATTTTCTCAGGGAGCCCTTCCTGAGCACTGCACACTCACCCTTTACAAGATCCGTGGCTACCGCCCTGAAGGGTATGCGGGTTTCCTCTATATCTATATCAGGTATAAAAAAATTTATAAATTGTTCAATCTCGCAGATATCCAAAATGCCCGGCCTGAATATTGCTTGTGCCAACCTGATCCTGGTCTGAAAATAGGATTGTATCCTCTTGCTAAGCCTCTGCTCCTTTACATGCCCTGCATCCCCCATTGTTTTTAGCTGGGACGATTGATAGAGATCGCTTTCCAAAAACTCATGAAGCCTTTTTTCTATCTCCTTGCTGTTCATACCGCATGCCAGGGCCCCTCCCACAATCGCACCAACACTTGTACCTATAATTATATCCGGGGTTAATCCTTCGCTTTCCAGTACCTTGATAACCCCGATATGCGCCAGGCCCCTTGCCCCCCCACCGCCGAGTACCAGGCCTATTTTTTTCTTTCCTCTCATAGTTAAACCGCCGGTTTATCAACCACGTTAAACAACTATGGGCATTAAACTAAAATAAATATATCGGGTGGCTATCCGGGTTTTTCCCAAAAAAGGTTATATCGTCTATTTTGTTTATTTTGGGACCCCTGCAAAGACCGTAAATTGTCCTCTCTACACCTATGCCTCCTCCATATGTATCCGGAAAAAGGGTCTTGCCCTTTTTGTCCTTTAAAGAGGCGGTCAGGAGAAAAGGGCCGTATCCTCCAAGCTGGTCTATGTTTTCTATGTTTCCCTGTTGAATAACCGGCCTAACCGTTATTACGTTGTTGTCGATAAGTCTTTCCACTATACACTCATATAGCCATTCCCTAAGTCCTCCGGACAATATCTCCCGGGCCTCGGTATGTTTTCCGGTGTCCCTGACAATGCTCTTGGCACAGATATCATAGTTATAGACCATGTCGGAGGTCACGTCACCAAGGCTTACTTTTCCATCGGGTTTTAGATAGGGATATATGAGATCATAATTTTCTCTGGGGATTCCTGTAATCCAGAAAATTTGGGAGCCGGTTTCCTCTCCCATGCTTTTTTCATACCCCTTGGGTCCGTATTTCTTCTTGGATCGATCATATACAAACGCTGGAAACGGCTGTTTCGGAACTTCTATGGCAACCCCTAACTCCCTAAGCTCATCCTCATTTTTCTCTATCACCTTTTCCATGCCGTATATCAACATCCTCTCGAAAAAATCCTTGGCCTTTAAAAAATCTTCCCTGAGGACCTCTTTCACTAAATCAGGTTTGTACATATAGGTATCCAGGTCTACCCCCCTGTTTCTCCTTATTTCTATGTCCATCTGGCTAAAATCAACAATGTATTTCCCTCTCTGGCTTCCATCCGGGCTGACCACTTCCAGTCTTATGTTGGGCGAATCCACAAATACTCCCTTTATCCGGGGATTATGGCATGCGAGAAACTTGGAATAGATCATGCTGTGGGTCAATACATAAAGATGGCCCTTATAGGAAACAGCCGGTATATGTTCCACGTCATGGGCCAAGGGGTCTGTCACAGGGCTCAGTTGTACCCTTTCCAGGTTTAAGAGCCCCTCTTCGGCGAGAAACTCCTGTAAGGCCATTACCAGAGTGGTTCTTATGTACATAGCTGCCATAAGGCTCTTCCCGCTCCACTTTTGATAATAATATCTTTCAAGGTACTCCTCCAGGCTTGAGCCTCCCTCCTTTAAAGCCGATTGAAAACCCATCAACGATTCCCCTATCCTGGCCGATATATCATCCTTCATGCCTTACCCTCCCTTAAAGTATGGGCAAATATTTTTCTATTTCATACTGGCTGACATGCACCCTATATCTGTCCCATTCTATCCTTTTATTGTCTATGAATTTATTGAATATATGATCCCCCACTGTCTCCCGAACCAACTCGCTTTCCTTTACCTCCTGTATCGCCTCAAACAGGTTTCCGGGCAATGATTCTATGCCGGCCTTTTCACGGGCCGCTTCGTCCATCTCATAAATATCCTCCTCTATGGGATCGGGAAGCGGGTAGTTTTCCTTTATCCCTTTCAGCCCGGCACCCAGCATAACGGCAAAGGCCAAATAGGGATTGCAGGCCGGATCCGGTGACCTAAACTCGATCCTGGTGGCCTTTTCCTTTCCCGGTTTATACATTGGAACCCTGATCATGGTAGAACGGTTTCTTCTGGCCCAGGAGATATAAACAGGCGCCTCGTATCCAGGGACCAATCTTTTGTAGGAGTTTACCCACTGATTGGTTACCGCGGTTATCTCTCTGGCGTGTTTCATGATCCCTGCAATATAGGAGCCAGCCGTACTGGAAAGATGATACTCGCTCTGCGGATCATGGAATGAGTTCACTTCTCCCCTAAAAAGAGATTGATGCACATGCATGCCGTTGCCGTTTTCTCCAAAAATGGGTTTGGGCATGAAAGTCGCGTGCCATCCCTTTTTAAAGGCTATTTCCTTGACCGCCATCCTGTAGGTCATGGTCTTGTCCGCCATTGCTAGTGCATTATCGTATTTGAGATCTATTTCATGTTGGCTCGGCGCAACTTCGTGATGGCTGTATTCCACTCCTATGCCCATGTCCTGAAGGGCAAAAATTATATCCCTCCTGATGTCACTGCCCAGATCCATGGGCCTGTTGTCAAAATAGCCCCCCCTGTCAAGAGGCTTCGGGATATTGGGGTTTTCAAAGCAAAAAAACTCAAGCTCCGGACCAATATATGGGATAAATCCATCTTCTTCCAGCTTGGCCACCACCCTCTTAAGTACATACCGGGGGTCACCTTCATAGGGGCGGCCGTCCGGCCTTAAAATGTCACAGATCATTCGGGCTACCGGCCTTTCCTTTGACCTCCAGGGAATAAGCTGAAATGTTGCGGGGTCTGGCATTGCTATCATGTCGCTCTCCTCGATCCTGGCAAAACCCTCTATCGAAGAACCGTCAAACCCCATGCCTTCTTCTACACCTTCTTCCAGCTCCGAAGGGGTGACGGAAAAGCTCTTGAGAATACCCAGCACGTCCGTAAACCAAAACTGAATAAAGCTAACATTCATCTCCTTTGCCAATCTAATTACATCGCTTTTGGTATAGCAGGTCATATATCTCCTTTTTATTTAAAAGATTTATCAGGTCATAAAAGACTTGCTTTTCGTTCAATATAGAATAAACGTCTTGAAAAATCCCTAAGGCAAAAAATATATATGAAAATTTTCAATTAATCCATTTAACATATGCATTCTATTCTGTCTATAATCCTTGTGCAGCATATTTCAAACCAAAAATTCCTCCCTTGAATTTTCCACTTAAAAAAGGAATCCATCTATTCGGTTATAACATTGGCAAAATGGTTGTTTATATATTATATAAAAAAATATTTAACTTTTCCCCTTTTCGGATGCAAGTTCTCTGCACGGTCTGGTTTTTCCAGTCTGTCAAAGAAAACAAGGGACAATAAAGGAGATTATTTAATTTTTTATAAAAATTCGGCTCACAGGAGAAGCAGCCCTTGGATGGAAAATTGATCTCGAGCGCTTTTGATATCGGAGGATTGCACCTAAAAAACAGGCTTGTTCTCGCTCCTATGTCCGGCAGGACTAATCTCCCTTTCAGGCTTATAATAAAGAAAATGGGGGTGAGCCTCGTTGTCACGGAAATGATAAGCGCTGAGGGGCTCTCCAGGGACCAGGACAAAACCCTTAGATACCTGGAAACCGATGATAAGGAAGCCCCTGTTGCAGCCCAAATATTCGGATCGGACCCTGAGGCCATGAAAATATCCGCTGAAAAGCTAAACCAAAGAGAAATACATGCGGTGGACATCAACATGGGCTGTCCAGCAAAAAAGGTGGTCAAGACCGGCTCCGGGGCCTCGCTTATGCGTGATCCGAAGAGGGCTGAAAAAATCCTCTCCTCGGTAAGGAAAAACACATCTCTTCCGGTAACCGCCAAGATCAGGGCGGGCTGGTCTCCCAAACAGGCCAATGCAGTGGATATAGCCAAGATGATAGAAGATGCGGGGGCGGACGGGGTCAGCCTTCATCCCCGCTTCGCTGTTCAGGGGTTCTCAGGAAAATCCGATTGGTCATTGATCTCAAGGGTCAAGCGGGCAGTAAAGATTCCGGTTATCGGAAACGGGGACATAAACACCCCTTCAGACGGTTTAAGGATGCTGCGTGAAACAGGTTGTGACGCTGTAATGATAGGGAGGGCGGCATTGACCAACCCGTGGATTTTTATACAGATACTGGATCTGGAAAAAAATGGGTGCTTTTCCGGGCCCGGGCCGGACGAAAAATACCGCTTAATTATGGATCACCACCACCTTTTGGCTAAACAAATGGGCGAGCTAAGGGCAACGAGAATGATGAGGGGGTTTATTCTTCTGTACCTGAAAGGTCTCCCGTGCGCAAGATTTTTAAGGCGCCGCATTTCAGATATGAAGGGAAAAGAATCTATGGTTTCGATACTGAATGAGTATTTTACCCATATAAAGAGGAAGGCAATCAATGAAGGTTAGGCTTGCAAAAACCGCCGGGTTTTGTATGGGCGTGAGAAGGGCAATGGAGATCGTCTTTTCCGAGCTCAATAAAGGTGGCGGAAGGCTGTTTACTTATGGCCCCCTGATACATAATAGACAGGTGCTGGAGTTACTCAGGACAAAGGGTGTAGAGATCAAGGAAAGGATAAACGAGGGCGACAGGGGCAGGATAATAATCAGGGCTCACGGCATTACGCCCGATGAGCGAAAGGTGATAAAAGCTTCTAACCTAAAGTTGATTGATGCTACCTGCCCCAAGGTAGCCAAGGTACAGGCAATTATAAAAAGATACTGCAATAAGGGCTATGTGCCGGTTATCTTCGGCGATAAACAACATCCGGAGGTCACCGGACTTATGGGATACAGCGGGGGCCGGGGAATAGTCATAGGCCCCTCAGAGGACCCCGGTTCGGTGCTTGCCGGTGAAACGGAAAAAGGGTTGGTAGTAGTATCTCAAACTACCCAGAACATAGAGGCCTACGAGAAAGCCAAGGAGGGGATAAGGGAAATCTGTAAAAACGTGGTTATTTTTGACACCATATGCAATGAGACCTGTAAAAGACAGAGAGAGACGAAATTGATTGCCTCCAGGGTGCACAGCATGGTGGTTGTTGGTGGATATAACAGCGGCAACACCAAAAGGCTTTACCATATAGCTGAGTCAGCGGGAAAACCCGCATTTCACGTAGAGACAGAAAAAGATCTAAGAAACTCCTGGTTTTCCTCGGTTGAGTCGGTAGGGGTTACAGCCGGCGCTTCTACGCCTAATTGGATGATAAAAAAGGTAACCGAGCGCCTAAAAAAAATGGGCAAGGGAAAAAGGGGCGCTGTCAGCAATTTCGTAAATTGGTTTTTTCAGCTTCTGGCCAAAATAAACGTACTTTTAGCCGCAGGTGCCTTTACCTTGACCTATGCAGGGCTTGTCCTTTCAAGGGGGGAGACCCCTCTGTCTTATCCATTACTCGCATCGCTTTATGTTTATAGCATGCACATCATAAACCGCTTTCTTGATAAGGGAGCCAGCTCTTATAATGACCCCGGTTTGGCCCTTTTCTACTCCGGTCACAGAGGCTTCCTTCTGTTTACATCCGTGGCGGGAATCGGCGCCGGGATAATGCTTTCATGGTATTTAGGGCCTTCCCAGTTTATATTTTTTGTGGTCCTCGCGGGTCTGGGCGTTATTTACAGTATGCCTATAATACCCTTAAGGTCTAAATACCTGGGCCGTTATGCAAAGATCAAGGATTTACCGGGCTCAAAGGCCATGGCCGAGGCCCTTGCCTGGGGTATCATAAGTTCCGCACTTCCCTATATCGCCCCTAACGGCTCCTCGTGGGCCGGTGCTCTCTCTTCCTTTTTATTCGTGTCCTCCATGTGTTATATAAGATCCGGCCTCTTTGACATAATAAATATCCAGGGAGACCTAATAGTGGGCATGGAAACTCTTCCGGTTGCCCTGGGCCAGGAAAAATCCGTTAATCTTTTGTTGTGGCTCACCGCCTTTTTCGGGTTGATCATTCTGTTTTTTGCCCATATAGGTGAAGCATCCGGTCTCGGATATCTGGTCCTCCTTTGCTACGCCGTCTCCTTCTCTTATCTTTTTGCATACAAAAAAACCTGGCTAAAAGAAGGCCGCCTCCTTCAGCTTATAGCAGAGGGGAACCTGCTTTTGGCCGGTTTATTGGCGTTTATCTGGAATACGATATAAAAATGGCCCTGGTAAGTGTAATTATTCCTACATTTAACCGATCTTTTAAGTTGGAAAGAGCGGTTAACTCCGTGCTCACTCAGGGCTTTAAAGACCTGGAGCTAATCGTAGTGGATGACGGTTCCACCGACGATACGGAAAAGGTCCTTGAGAGATACAATCATTGTTTAGAATATATAAAGCATCCGTTCAATAAGGGTGTATCCGCTGCAAGAAACACCGGCATAGGGTGTGCTCGGTCTCCATGGGTTGCATTTTTAGACTCGGATGATTACTGGCTTAAGGATAAACTAACCGCCCAGCTGGAAATGATTGAAAACATCCCGGATATGGTAGCATGCCAAACAGAGGAGATCTGGATAAGGGGGGGCGTACGGGTAAACCCAAGAAAAAAGCATAAAAAAACGTCTGGTAACATATTCGTACAATCTCTTAAAATGTGCATGATCACCCCTTCAAGCGTTATAATAAGGAAACGGGTTCTCGATAAAATCGGTCTTTTTGACGATACCTTTCCCGCGGCCGAAGACTACGAGCTCTGGTTAAGGCTTTCATCGAGGTTTCCCGTTTACCTTGTGGATAAGCTTTTGGTTGTAAAAGAGGGCGGCCACAAGGACCAGCTTTCGCGCAGCTTTTCTGGAATGGACCTGCTTAGGATCAAGGCAATAATAAAATTGCTGGCCTCGGGAACACTTTCTAAGAAACAAGCTCGTTCTGCAATAGCTGAATTGTCCTGTAAATGCGCTGTATATGGAAAAGGTTGTATCAAGAGAGGAAGACACGAAGAGGGCAATTTTTATTTATCCTTGCCGGAAAGGCTTTCCCAGAAACCGCCGTGAAAGGATAAGAATTTAAAGTAATTTAAAAAATAGGCCTTCAGCAAAATTCCTTATGTTTAAAAAAGGAGGATAAGGTATATATTTATAAGAGTTCGGTATCTCCCTTCTTTTCCGCCTTTACAGCTTCTATGGCCTGGTCAACCAGGTGAGGAAGGGGTTCTCCGGAAACGCCGACAATTTTAACCTTTTCCCTGGTTAATGGAATCAAGACCTTTAAGGCCTTGGCTGTCGAAATCGCCATTGCCATAGCTGGTGTAACCTCGCCCATCATGGAGTCGGCAATTATTATGGCCAATGGCCCTATAATTATATCCGCTTCTGAGGCGGTTTTTACAATGGCATTTTCACCTGTGGCCCCTCTGTTCGCCCCTGCCTTCATCATCTGATAAGTGGCCATGGAATTGGTACCTACGGCGTATAATTCTAACTCGGGGCCAAGGGCTTCCCTGAGCTTTTTTATTATAGCCTTGCCTATTCCGCCTCCCTGACCATCCACAACCATCAACAATCCCACATTATCCCCCTATGATAAGTTTGGTAAGTTCTTTGGCCTCTTGCCCCTTCTCTTTAAAAACTTTGAAAAATGACTTTTTTGCAGCAGCCCCCTTTCCAAAACCCAGACCGTTCTTCCTGTCACTGTCATATTTAAGAAAAAGGGAAGCATGAGCTTTTGCCCGGAGCGCCTTTGACCGAATTTGTCGAAGAGGGCAAAGTCTTAGCGGATTTTTACAAACAAAAAGGCCTTCTGTTATTATTTTTTCTAAAAAGACAACAAGGAAATTGAATAAAGGGCCGGAAAACCTGTTCTAAAACTACCGCAGCCGATCAAGCAGATGGTCCAAATCGTCGTCTGAGTAAAATTCAATTACTATGGCTCCCTTTTTCCCTTTTGTTTTGATAGTTACCCGGGTTCCCAGAGACTTCTGCAGCTCTTTTGCAAGGGAATCAAAGTAATGTTCTCTCTCGCTTTTTTGCGGTGTTTTCTTCTTTCTTGATAAAAACCTCTTGGCCAAGGCCTCCGCCTGACGCACCGAAAGCGACTTTTTTATAACGGCATCCCTGATCTCCTTTTGAAAAGCAGAGGAATTTATGCCGGCCAAAACCCTTGCATGGCCCGTACTCAATGTGCCGTTTACAATGTCCTGCTTGATATTGTCCGGCAATTTCAATAACCTAAGAAAATTGGCCACAGTGGACCGATCTTTTCCTATCCTTTTGGAAAGGGCATCCTGGGTAAGGCTTAATCGTTCCATCAGTTCCCGGTAGGCGGAAGCCTCTTCAATCGGGTTGAGGTCCTCTCTCTGGATGTTTTCAACAAGGGCCAGCTCAAGCGCCTCTGCGGAAGACACCTCTTTTAACCACGCCGGTATTTTATCCAACCCCGCTTTTTGGGCCGCCCTCCACCGCCTTTCCCCGGCTACTAGCTGATATCCTTCGCCTTCCCTGCTTACCAGTACGGGCTGAATAACGCCTCTCTCTTTTATGGAATCCGCCAGTTCCCTTAACTCGTGACCACTAAAGTTCTGCCTCGGCTGGTACGGGTTGGGAGAGATCGAATCTATGGGGCAATAAAAAAATCCGCTTTTATCTTCCGATACATCTGTATCAGGGAACAGGGCGGAAAGTCCTCTTCCAAGAGCCTTGCGCTTTGCCACCTTTTGTTTCCTCCTTTTTGGGGATTTACCCTCCTTTTAATATTACCTCCTTTGCAAGCTCCAAATAGCTTTGTGCTCCTTTGGATTTAATATTATACAAAATTATCGGTTTTCCGTAGCTTGTCGCCTCGCTGAGGCTGACATTTCTAGGGATAACGGTTTTAAATACTTGTCCGCTGAAATGGTTCCGAACCTCCTCTACTATCTGATGAGAGAGGTTATTGCGAACATCGAACATGGTCAATAAAATACCCAGCATCAAAAGGGACGGATTAAGGCCTTTCTTTACCAGTCTCACCGTATTGAGCAATTGACTCAGCCCTTCCATGGCAAGATATTCGCACTGCAAGGGAACCAAGAAACAATCTGCGGCCGCTAACGCGTTAATCGTTAAAAAGCCCAGGGAGGGTGGGCAATCAAGAAATATGTAGTCATATTCAGTCCTGAGCCGGCTTAGCGTTTTGCTTAACAAAAATTCCTTTTTTGGCCTGGAAAACAGCTCTACCTCCGCGCCGAAAAGATTAGGGTTGGCGCCTATGAGATTGAGCAGGGGAATCCCGGTGTCGAAAACAGCCTCCCCCCCCGAACATTTGCCCAAAATTGACTCATAAAGACTGAGCTCCAACCCCGATGGGTTCAAGCCCAAAGAGGTAGTAGCATTTCCTTGGGGGTCACAGTCAACAAGCAGGCATCTCTTTTCTGCTGTAGCGACGGAGGCGGCCAGGTTAACCGCAGTTGTAGTCTTTCCCACGCCCCCTTTCTGGTTAGCTATGCATACTATTAGTCCCATGAGCAAAAAATTTTAACTTATCCTGTTTCAATGTTTCACGTGAAACAATCCACAATGTAGCGCGCCCAGCAGGATTCGAACCTGCGACCTACGGATTCGTAGTCCGTCACTCTA
>CAZZPR010000045.1:0-26194 GCA_964655655.1 uncultured Desulfobacteraceae bacterium
CGAGAGGACCGGGATGGACGAACCTCTGGTGTTCCAGTTGTCGCGCCAGCGGCACAGCTGGGTAGCTATGTTTGGAATGGATAACCGCTGAAGGCATCTAAGCGGGAAGCCAACCTCAAGATTAGATGTCCCATCCCTTCCGTTTTACGGGAGGGACTAAAGACCCCTCGGAGACTACGAGGTTGATAGGCCGGGTGTGTAAGTGCGGTAACGCATTAAGCTAACCGGTACTAATAGGTCGTGAGGCTTGGCCATAATTATTTACCTTTTATTTCTTTAAGCAGAGAGTTAGATTTTTCGGTGGCAATAGCGAGGAGGAAACGCCCGTTTCCATCCCGAACACGGAAGTTAAGCTCCTCAGCGCCGATGGTACTGCCCTGGAGATGGGGTGGGAGAGTAGGTCGCCGCCGGGATACTATAAGCCCCTTATTTTTAATAAGGGGCTTTTTTGTGGATGGGAAAAAGGGCAGATCCTTATAATTCCCTACCTAAATCCCCCAGTTCATATTGAATAATAGACAAAAGGGCTATGCTCGCCGTTTCAGCGCGCAATATCCTGTTACCCAATGCTATTGGATAAAAACCAGATTCAGTGGCAATTTTGGTCTCCTCCTTGGTAAATCCTCCCTCAGGCCCCACTAAGATTAATATAGGTGAAGAAGAACTATAATTAATTAGCAATTCTTTAAGTTGAGAAGCGGTTTCTTTTTCCCATAATAACAGCTTAAGGGAATTTGAATCTCGTTTTTTCTTGACCAGGTTATTGAATGTTAAGGGTTTGTATAATTGGGGAAGAACCGGTCTGCCACATTGCTTGCAGGCCGACATGATTAATTTTCTCCACCGATCTAATTTTTTTATTAAGTGTTCGGGTTGCAATTTTACAACCGTTCTTTTCGAATAGAAGGGTTGTATTGAATTTACGCCTAATTCGGTGGCCTTTTGGATAACATAATCCATAGAAGGCCCCTTTATGAGGGCCTGGGCCAGGGAAATTTCAATTTTGGGCGGAGGAGGAAAGATATTTTCGTGGATATTAACCTTCACTTCATCTGAGCTAACCTCCTCTATAACGGCCTTTGCTACCCAGCCGCTTCCATCCATAATCTCCAGTCTTTCTCCTTTTTTTAACCTCAGAACATTCCGTATATGTTTTGCCTCCTTACCAGTGATTGTAGCGCAGGGTGCGTTAGGCGAAATATGTTCCACAAAAAATCTTCTCATTTTTCACCGAAGCTTCCTTTGATTATTTTGGAATTGGTTTCCTTTTTATCTTGCCACTACACTTAGGCTTCCAACCTGGATCGATGGAGTTAAGAGGGCTCCCCCTGCCCATTCTGCCTTATCTCCAATTGCGATAATATTTTTCAGGGCATCGTATGTGTTTCCTGCCAACATTACATTTTTAACACGTCCGATGATCTCTCCATTTTCTATCTTATAGCCCAAGTGAACATTTACGGAAAATTCTCCGCTCACCGGATTACCTTGACCAAGCCCCAATACACTATGGACCAATATGCCCTTTTTGGTATTTTTGAGAATTTCTTTATAAGGGGTTTCACCTGGCGGTATTACGAAGTTTGTGGAAGTGCATTCAGGAGCATTTCCGGTAGACCCCCTGCCAGCCCTGCCGGCCGTATCCAGGTCATACAGGAAATTTTTTATTATGCCTTTCTCAATAAGGGGTGTAGTCTGATGAGGGACGCCCTCGAGGTCATATTTGCTGCTATTGGCCGCATAATCTAATAAAGGATTATCGATTAAAGAAAATTTTTCATCAGCTATTATTTCGCCCAGTCTGCCGGCAAGGGGTGAGGCGCCAAAGAAAACGTTCTTGCCGTTAAATCCTAATCTTAACGCCAAGACCAACACATTCACCCCTGCAGGAGTAAAGATGACCGGCATGGTACCGGATTTAACATCTGCCGTCTTTTCCGCCATCTTGAATAATTGGATGACCTTTTTAGCGATTTCCATATGATCGATATCTCTTTTTTTCCATGTGCAACCATGTCCCGCCCCAAGGATATCGGTTCCCCTGATAAGTTGCCCGTTTACTCCGATGGAAAAGGCCGTAGTTTCAGAAGAATGGGAATTACCGGAGGAATTAGCAAATTTGACCACGCTCTGGCCTTTACTTATCCCAGCATCCACAAGAATATCCGGATTATATTCCTTTATCCGCGCTATCATCTCCTTTCCAATTTCTATCATATTCTTTTTGGTCAACTTAAAAATGGAATCATCAAACACCTTTACGTCCGGTGTCTTTTTGGAGGCTGGAAATTGAAAATGGGCTATATTTCCGAATTCTGCTATTTCTAAAGCCCTATTCAACAGGCCGTCCATCTCTCTTGTCTCGGTTGTAGAGGACAACCCTACCTTTCCGTCCTTTATCAATTTTAAATTCAGGCCTGTACTCTGGGAAGAGTGAACGGATTTAAGGTTATCGTTTTCAAAGGAGATCTCCACTGATTCGCCCTTTGTGTATAATGCCTGGGCGCCTTGGGCCTTGTGCTTCGCCTTGTCTACTAATTGTTTTGAAATCATTCTTGCCTCCCCCCGACAATAACATCCTGGATACGTAAATAAGGCCCTCCCAATCCCACCGGGAGAGGTGACTGACCTCCCTTGCCGCACCCTCCACCGGCCGGTGGAAATTCTATTGTATCGCCTATCATGTCTATGTTTTTTAAGGTTTCGAAGATATTGCCTGTAAGCACTATGTCCCTTACCAATTCACCTAATTTCCCATCCCTTATCACATAACCATAAGCAGCGCTGAAGGTAAACATCTCCATCGCGGTCTGCCCGCCTACCATATCAACTGCATAAATTCCGAGTTTAATATCTTTTATCATGTCCTCGAAGGTTTTATCTCCTTTATCTATATAGGTATTGGTCATGCGAACTATGGGTTGAAAATGGTAACCAATCGCTCTACCGTTGCCCGTGGGGCGTTCACCCATTTTAGCGGCGGTTTCACGGGAATGAAGCCTCCCCACCAGAACCCCGTCCTTTATAAGGTAATTTTTTCTTGTTTTGACACCTTCATCATCGTATTTCTGGGTTCCCCTCAAACCGGGAATACTGCCGTCGTCAATAATGTTTAATATGTCCGGGCCGAATCGTTTCCCCAATTGCATAATATCCTTCAAGCGCTCATTTTCATATACCGCATCGGCCTCACTCAGATGCCCAAATGCCTCATGGGCAAATACGCCTGCCAATTTGGGGTTTATTATTACTGTGTATTTTCCTCCTGTGACGGGTGACGCCAAAAGCAGATCTACGGAGCGTTTTGCAGCTTCCTTCGCCTTGTTTTCCAGGCCTTTTGCAATTTGAAAGCCCGCAGGTCCAGCCATACTTTCAAAACCCCTTTGCACATTATTTCCTTTCCGAGCGGTTGAAGTTAGATAGACTCTGGCATCCGGCCTTTCATCTTCAATAAAGGTTCCCCCGGAATTACAATACCAAACCTTCCTGAATGTATCACTATAGCCAACGTTGCTGGTTTCTATGCAATCGTGGTGATTGAGTATAATATTATTGTATCCATCTATGATTTCCTTTTTTTCTGAAAGTGGAACATTTCTGAAGTCCTCCCCCATTTTGGCTTCGGTTTTGTCTCTAACCGGCTCCCACTCGGCGAATTTGCTCTCTGCCTTTCCCACCAGCATGGCGGATTCACAGGCGTCCATTACTCCAGTGCCTACTTGATTAATATCGTTAAAGGTTGAATATCCCCAACCACCTTTATAAAGGACCCTCACAATCCCTCCAATATCCTTGGAGGAGCCTATCCTATCCAGCTCTTTGCCCCTGAAATTAATCGAGGAGGAAGCTACCTCCTCCACACGAATTTCAATATAATCCGCATCGCCTTTTTTCAGTGCCCTCTCCATCCTTTCTCTCATGAATAAACCCCTTCCGAGCTATCTTATTTTATTCAATTTATGGCCGTTTATTTTAACCGTTCCCTTTTCTGGATATGCTTATAACCCCCTGGTTGGTTGTTATTAAATTCCTTACCACCTTTGGCCCCTGTGCACAATGTGTTTGTGTTTTATGCGGTAGAGCAGGCTTTGTCGCACTATTTCTATATGGATTTGAACGTAAGGGCTGTAATTACCAACCTGCCCACCTATTTGTCAAAACTAACAAAACATCCCCATACCTAAATATAAGCCTTAGATTTTTAAGCCGGTATTCAAAAATAATTTTCCTTTTGCTTTGTCTTTTTCAAACTAATAAATTATATAAATAAAAATCTGTATATTAAAGATATGTAAAGAAAAAGGTTTTGTTTCTTATGTTTGTGGAACCGTGCTAAATGCGTGTAGAATTGGTATTGCCTATAGGATAAAATCCGCAGAAGCATTTATTGAAGGATGATTTAATGACTATTAAACCGATCTTTGATCCCAAAGAAACCGGCAGGCCGATGAGGGTTGCCGCCTTCATGTCCGGATCGGGCACCAACGTTATCAGGCTTCTGGAGAGACAGAAAGAGCTTGAAACAGAACCTGAAGGTCCGCCATTCAGGATAATCTTTATCTTCAGTGATCGTTCGGACGGGACCTCAGCAGGAGAAAATATAGCCCTTGAAGCGGGCATACCTTATTTCAGTTATGATATACGTAAATTTTACCAGCTGAGGGGGCTAAAAAGGAGCTGTTCGACTCCTGAGGGTATGGAGGTCAGAAGGGAATTCGACTCAGTAGCATCTCGACTGGTCAGGGCCTTTGATGTTGATATAATAGCACTTGCAGGATACATGAGTTATATTACATTGCCAAGATGCGTAAATGTACATCCAAGCGATCTATCCTTATTAAACCGTGATGGAAAAAGAAAATATGTAGGAGACAAAGCGGTGTCAGATGCAATAGAAAATGGAGAAAGCATTTTACGGTCTTCTACGATATTGACCGATACAGGTGTGGACACTGGGCCTCTGTTGATGGTATCGGAACCCCTGAAGGTTGAATTGTCCATGCCGTTGCCGGATCTTTTCAGAGACGAGATGGCTTTCAAAGATGTAGTGAGCAAGTACCAGACGCGCCTCAAGGAGATAGGGGACTGGAAAATATTTCCCATGACCATAGAGATGATAGCCAGAGGCCGTTTTTCCCTGGACAGCAATAGGAACGTGTATTTTGACGGTAAGCCTGTACCCAAAGGTTACAAGCTGGAAAAATAGCTTTTTGGTTATATTATTTTTGTCATTAAAAAATTGATTTAAAGCAATCAGTTTTTCCCGCCTTTGCTGGGGAGAATTTCCTTTACTTTCAGCCGCAGGCTGGCACATTTATTTTTTTGAAAAAAGATCTGGTATTTCATGTCACACGATTTCAATCTTTCAAGAGACAGGATGGTAAAAGGACAACTGCTTGCCCGGGGAATAAAAGACGAAAGGGTGCTTCTGTCCATGGGCAAGGTTCCCAGGCATCTTTTTGTGGATGAGGCTTTGGCCGGTGAGTCCTACAATGATCATTCTATGCCAATCGGTGAAAAACAGACTATATCCCAGCCCTATATTGTGGCGCTGATGACTGAATGTTTGGGTCTAACAGGGAAAGAAAAAACCCTGGAGATAGGAACAGGGTCCGGCTATCATGCGGCGATCCTGGCCGAACTTTCAAGCAGGGTGTATACTGTAGAAAGAAAAAAGACTCTACTGCATAAGGCCAGGAAAACTCTATACCGTTTGGGGTATGATAATATTCTGTTCAAGGTCTACGACGGTACGATGGGTTGGAAAGAATATGCCCCATTTGACGCCATTATAGTAACAGCAGGGGCTCCGTGCGTCCCTATACCGCTTATTGACCAAATGGCGGAGAACGGCCGCATGATAATTCCAGTGGGCAACCGGGATTCACAGGAATTAATAAAGGTAATAAAAAATAATGAGAACCTTGAGCGGGAAAGCTTGGGGGGGTGCCGCTTTGTTAACCTTATAGGAGAATACGGGTGGCCAGAATCGGGAGATTAGTATGAGGCTCAATGAATTTCCAGATGATATAAAAGATCACCTGGTGCCGGAAGCTTCGGGCACCATGTTTTACCGGTGCTTGGATTGCAAAGAGGAGTTCGGCATTGACAGGCTGCTTTATACATGCCCGTCATGCGGGGGGATTTTGATGCTGCATCATCGAGCCTCGGCAAAAGCAGATGAAAAAACGGGTGCCCAGTGGAGAAAGATATTTGATTATAGAAAAATGATAAACTTAAACCCAGTTAAGGGTATATTCCGGTTTTATGAATTCATTGCACCGGTTATTCCTTTAAAATCCATTGTTTATTTGGGCGAGGCAAATACACCGTTGGTTCCGGCCAATAAAAAGCTTGAGGATTTAGTGGGACTCCCCTTTTATTTTAAAAATGAGGGCCTTAACCCAAGCCTATCTTTTAAGGACAGGGGCATGGCGTGTACCTTAAGTTTCTTGAATTTTCTCATAAAGGACAAAAAAATAAAGAACCTTTTAACTATATGTGCCTCTACAGGCGATACATCCGCCTCAGGCGCGCTTTATTCTTCTTATCTCGCCGGTTCGGTAAACTCAGCTGTACTTCTTCCAGAAGGCAAGGTCACCCTGCAACAGCTCTCCCAACCTCTGGGCAGCGGGGCAAAAGTACTGGAGCTGCCCGGATTGTTCGATGACTGCATGAAGGTGGTGGAAGAACTGAGCGAAAGATACGATGTGGCACTTCTTAATTCCAAAAACAGCTGGAGGATATTGGGCCAGGAGTCGTATTCCTATGAGATAGCCCAGGATTTCGATTATCAAATGGATAATAAAGTATTGGTAGTTCCAATTGGAAATGCCGGCAATATAGCTGCAATCATTAGCGGGCTGTTAAAATTTCTCAAGGCAGGTATAATTACCGCTGTTCCGAAGATCATCGGTGTCCAGTCGGCTCACGCAGACCCCGTGTACAGGTATTATCTGGAGGTCGATCCATCCAGGCGAAGGTTTAAACCTGTTGATGTAAAATCGAGCGTTGCCCAGGCAGCCATGATAGGAAATCCAGTGTCCATGCCCAGGGTTATTGATTTGGTCAAGGAATACGACGATACGGCGGGCAAAAAAAGCGTGTATGTGGTGAGCGTAAATGAACAGGAGATTATGGATTGCATGATAACTGGAAACATGCATGGACATATTTCCTGTACCCAGGGAGGTGAAACCTTGGCAGGCCTGAAAAAGGCCTTAAAGGAGGGACTTGTCTCCAAGGATGAGATAGGCGTGCTGGACTCCACGGCCCATGTACTGAAATTTTCAAACTTTCAAGAGATGTATCTCGAAGATAAGTTTCCCCCTGAGTTCGGGGTAAAACCCAAAAATGGCCTCAGGAATAGCCCCATACGAGTATATCCAAAAGGTATTAAAAATTTTCCCGGGCCGGGAAAATCACTCAAGCCAAAAGACCGTCGACTATTCGTAGATGCATGTGCCTCGGAAATCGCAGAGCTCCTAGGCCTAAAAGAGAAAACCAAGTGAAGATTATTACAAGATACCTGTTTAAGGAATTTTTGATATTTTTTTCGGTTTCCCTTATTGCATTCCTGGTCGTATACCTTGTGATAGAGTTTTTCGGTAAAATAGATAATTTTCTCGAGGCCCAGGTCCCCATACACGTAGCCTTATCTTTTTTTGCCTATCAGGTTCCGATGGTTATTAAACAAATAATACCTGTCTCCGTGCTTATCTCTATTATGCTTATGCTGGGTTTGATGAACAAGCACAATGAAATCCTGGCCCTTAGAAATTCCGGACTAAATATATTTAATTTGTCAGCCCCATTGATATTGATCTCTTTTTTTATCGGCATCGTATCATTTTTTCTTTCGGAATCCATTGTGCCGGTCACCAATTCTAAAGCCAACCAGATATGGAACAGCCGGGTGGAAAAAAGGAACCAAAAAGGCACTTATAAACTTTCGCATATATGGTACAAAGACCAAAATTCCATCTATAAGGTGAGGACCTATGACCGTAGAAAGAAAAGGGCGGAGGGGCTCACTGTTTTTTTCTTTGATAAAAACTACAGGCTGGTAAAAAGGATCGATGCCAAGGAGGCCGATTGGCATCAGGGAAAATGGCTTCTCAGGGACACACTTGTCCAATATATGAATCCGGGTACCCCCAGGGTGTCGAATAGATTTGATACCTATAACATCGTATTGCCCGAAACCCCTGAAAATTTTGAAAGGACTATGAAGAGCCCGGAAGAAATGAGTTTCTGGGAATTAAGAGATTATACCAGGAAAATACAGAAAGAAGGTTATGATTCCACTGTTTGCCGGGTGGAGCTATACATAAAGACCTCTTTCCCCTTTATTTCCCTGGTTCTTACCCTGGTGGGCATACCACTTGCTCTGGGTAAGAAAAGAGGGGGCATACCTTTCAGCATTACCATTGGGATAGGCATTTGTTTTATTTATCTTCTCACCTTTGGGGTGTCCAGGTCTTTGGCCTTATCCGAGGCCTTACCGGCGATTCTGGGTGCATGGCTGGCCAACCTCCTCTTCTCTATGTTCGGCTTTTTCCTGATGCTAAAGGAAGAGGGTGGATAAAGATCGTTTCAGGATGAAGGAATATGGGCCTCCAGGGCCCTGGCTATCTTCTTTTTTAACTCCGTGAGATCAAAGGATTTGATTACATAAAAATCCGCGGCCAGTGATTTGATGTCCTCCTTGTAAGTATCATAGGCAGTGCAAAGTATTACCGGAAGGTCATAAAAATTATTTCTTATCTCCTGCAATAAATCGAGACCATTGTAGTCCACCATCTTGATGTCCAAAATAATGAGATCCGGCTTTTCTTTTTCTATCTTTTGTACCAGCCGGTATCCGTCCTTGGCTGTTATAACTTCGTACCCGGCCTCAGTCAGCTCCTCGGAATATAACAATCTTATATGTTCTTCATCATCGACAACTAAAATTTTGGCCATAAGTCATCTCCTTGAAAATACTGGAAACCATTTTTTTGGATTTGTTATCTAAATGTTTATTTTTATTAAATTACTATATTCAGATTAATATTGACATAAAAATAAATGAATAAAAACTTCAATATGTTCACCCTTCGGAATCTTGGTTCCACCTCTTTATCAAAAAGTCTTTGGTGGCCTCGAACTGGACACATTCTTCTTCAATAAATTCCTCAGCCTCTCTTATAGACATCTTCTCTGTTTTGATTACATAAGAAAGAGTTTTCCCAAAGTAGATCGGAATAAGGGAATCAAGAAGGGCATCGGAATCGTACAATCCATTTTTATACCCCAGTGAAAAATCAATCAAGACATTGATCCAGAGATTGGTGGGGAAATCCAGCCGGTCTCGATTTATTTCCCTGACCTCGTTCAATTTGTTCAGTGTTTCTTTTTGAAGTACCCTTTTCCAAATGGAGAAACTCCTTTCAAACCCTTCTTGGAATTTTTGAAATAATGTGTCTCTATTTACCTTTACGGCCGGGGGCATTTCGGTTTCTCCCAGGCCAAAGCCAAATATCGAGGTAGGCTTACTCCACCGTACCTTACTCCAAAATGGAGAAAATTCTATCATCATATCAAAAATGGTACCTACAACCTGCCTGAACATAGGCCCCAAGCTGGAACCAGGGTCCTTTGGCCTATGTATCTTGGGCCTTCCCATGAAGGACTGGCAGATAGGAAAATTGGTATTCATGGCCAAGGTTGTCATCCAGATATCGATACCGAAATTGGCAACAGCCTCGGACCAGGTATCGCTTTCAAGGTATGCCTTGGCCAATTCACCACAAAATCCGAAGTCTCCGCCAATAGGTTGCCTGACGCGTCTTCCATATAGGGCTCGTGTCATGGGATAGGCTATAGAATTTGTTATGGTGCCGTCATATTTGTGCCGAACGTATATAGGGGAGACATATCCGAAATCCTGAAAGAGAGGCTCGCCCAAATGTTTTATCCATCTTGGAGTTATACTCTTTAAATCAGCATCTATTACAACCACTCCCTTTGCCTCCAACTCCACGACCTTGCTGAATAGATTCTTGAAGTTGTTCCCTTTTCCCTTAACCCCGGGTTCCGTAGAAATATATATTTTGGGAGTGTCGGTTTTTATTCCAAGAAATATTTCCTTGGTTCCATCGCTGGAATTATTGTCACAATTTATGATAACAGATTTCATGTTCCCGAAAAATTGCTGCACTCCTTTGTCCGCCTGCTGCACAGGATAGGCAATGGAATCCGCTTCATTGTAAGAAGGAATGGCCACAATAAGATCGGTTTTTTTTATGTTCTCTGGATTAACCTCGTGCTCAAACATTTTTCAAGCCTCTTTAATGGAATAGAAATTTTTTAACACCTTAGTCCTGTTACCCGAATATTTTCAGATCGCAGAAGGCATAGAGCGAAAATTTAGAATTTTATTCGAGTAGAATATTAAATACCACATTAATAAATTTTGGTAAAGAAATCAGTTGCTATTTTCTAGAATTGACTTCCTTGTAAAAGTTATGGCATTTTATACTTTATGAAAAAACCAAAAGATTATTTAATTTTTCCCCTGGATGTTGCCACTTATGAGGAGGCTATTGAGCTCGTAGAATTATTGAAGGACCATGTGGGTTGTTTTAAGGTCGGCCTGGAACTTTTTGTGAGCGTGGGCCCCAGGATAATTACCGAAATCAAGGATAAAAGCCAGGCTGAAGTATTTCTTGACCTCAAGTTCCACGATATACCTGCTACCATAAAGAAGGTGCTTGCGGCGGCGAGCAGATATGAGGTTAAATTTACCACTGTTCACTGCGATCATGGAGGAGGTTTTCTTAGGGCTGCGGCAAGGGAAGTCCCTTATGGGATACAGGTTTTGGGCGTCACTGTTCTTACCAGCATAAGCGGAGAAAATTTGAGATTACTTGGTTATCGTGACGAATACGTTAATGACATGAATGAACTGGTTGTGGTGAGGGCAAGAATAGCCAGGGAGGCAGGATGTTCCGGTGTGGTATGCTCGGGATTGGAGGCGGCAAGGGTCAGGAGGGAATTGGGGAAGGATTTCACAGTTGTAACGCCCGGGATCAGACCTGAATGGTCCCTAAAGAAAAAAGACGATCAGAAGAGGGTTATAACCCCTTATCAGGCGTTAAAAAACGGTGCCGACTACATAGTTGTGGGAAGGCCGATAAGAGAGGCGCAATATCCTGTTGAGGCAGCGGAAAAGGTCCTGGATGAAATAGAATTGGCGAAGTTTTGAGAAAAAGTTACCTTATTATACATTTAGTCACAAATTCCAGTGCTTCCTTTTGGCACCAAGCAAGTTCTTTCTCAGGAATGGCTGACATACTTGAAGGATTATTTTCTAAATCCTTGGAAGGAACAAAATTCTGCAATACATATAGCCTGGATCCTTTTATTAACCGACAGATTTCACAGATATCTTCTTTTTTGAGTAATGGCCTTACAACAGTGGTCCTAAACTCATAATCCACTCCTGAAGCCTTTACCAAATTAATACTTTTTCGTATCCTATCCGTTTTTATAGGCCTTTTTATCACATATTCATATTTATCCAGGGGGGCTTTAATATCCATGGCAATGTAATCCAATTGTCCTGAATCAATTAATTTTTCCAATAGGTCCGGACTGCTGCCATTAGTATCCAATTTAACCTTAAAGCCCAGATTTTTTAGTGAGGTTATAAAGGAAGTTATATCCGGTTGCAGGAGTGGTTCCCCCCCGGTAATGGTTACCGCCTCCAATTTCCCTTTTCGTTTATCCAGGAGGGAAAGCATCTTTTCCTGGTTAATCAGGGCCCCAAAAGATTTTTCCCTTCTCATAGGGATCAGCTCTGGATTATGACAGTAGGGACATCTAAAATTGCATCCCTGGGTAAAAATAGTGGCACAGATTTTACCCGGAAAATCAATAAGCGAAAATTTTTGAATGCCCCCTATGTGCATACCTCAAATTTTAAACATCTTCCGGTTATTGAATTCCTCTTTTTTGCCCTTGTTCCACTGCTTGACTGGCCTCAGATAACCTACTACACGGGAGTAAACCTCGCACTCTCTGTTGCATCTCGGACATACATTATGTTCCCCGGCCAGATATCCATGATCAGGGCATACGCTGAATGTAGGGGTAAAGGTGAAATAAGGCAAGTGATAGTTTTCCGCGATCTTTCTTGCCAGAGATTTAACGGTTGAATAGTCGGAGATCCTCTCGCCGGCATAAATATGAAATACAGTCCCACCGGTATATTTTTGCTGAATACCGTCCTGCAGATCAAGGGCCTCGAATAGATCTTCGGTAAAGTTAACCGGCAATTGAGTGGAATTTGTATAAAAGCTGGCATTATCGCTGCTTTGTGCGGCGGATATTATGCCTGGATATTTCTCCTTATCGATTCTGGCAAGGCTGAACGAGGTGCCTTCAGCAGGTGTTGCCTCAAGGTTATAGTTATTTCCGGTTTCCTTCTGGAAATCTACAAGGATTGACCGCATAAAGTCCAGTGTCCGCAAGGTGAACCGTCTGCCCTGTTCATCTCCGATGTTTTTTCCCAACAAGTTCTCACAGGCCTCGTTCATCCCGATAAGCCCAATAGTTGAGAAGTGGTTCTTCCAGTATTCGCCGAACCTGTTTTTTACATTTCTCAAGTAATATTTTGTATAGGGATAAAGCTCTCCTTCTGTAAATCTTTCCAACACCTTTCTCTTGATTTCAAGGCTGTCTTTGGACAGGGCCATGATTTTTCTCAGGCGATCAAGGAATTCGGACTCATTGTTACTGAAGTAGCCGATCCTGGGCATATTGATGGTTACCACACCTATGGACCCTGTTAAGGGGTTGGATCCGAAAAGACCTCCGCCCCTTTTTTCCAAAAAACGGTTGTCAATTCTGAGCCTGCAGCACATGCTTCTTGCATCTTCAGGCTTCATGTCCGAATTGACAAAATTGGAGAAGTATGGAACCCCGTATTTGGCTGTCATGCACCAGAGATCATCCAGAACAGGATTATCCCAGTTAAATTCTTTGGTAATATTATAGGTTGGAATGGGAAAGGTAAAAACCCTGCCCTTGGCATCCCCTTCTTTCATTACGTTTAAAAATGCCTTGTTAAAGAGGTCCATTTCCCTCTGAAAATCCCCGTAAGTTTCGTCTTTAGCCTGACCTCCTATAATTATAGATTGCTTTTTGTAATAATCAGGCACATTGAGGTCCAGTGTGACGTTTGTAAAAGGGGTCTGGAAACCTACCCTTGTGGGCACATTGATGTTAAAGCAGAATTCCTGCAGGGCCTGTTTAACCCCCTTGTAGTCAAGCCTGTCAAACCTTATAAAGGGCGCTAAAAGTGTGTCGAAATTGGAGAAAGCCTGAGCACCGGCTGCTTCCCCCTGAAGGGTGTAAAAGAAATTTACGATTTGACCCAGGGCACTCCTTAGATGGTTGGCCGGTTTGCTTTCTACTTTGCCCCATGCCCCTCTGAATCCTTCCACCAGCAGGTCAAAGAGGTCCCAGCCCACGCAATAAACCGAGAGCAGATTCAGGTCGTGGATATGGAAATCTCCCTGGGTATGGGCCTCTCTTATTTCGGGTGAATATATTTTGTTTAACCAGTAGACCTTGCTGACCTCTGAAGAGATATAGTTATTCAAGCCCTGAAGGGAAAAGGCCATGTTGCTGTTTTCATTTATTTTCCAATCCAGCCTTTCCAGATATTGGTCTACCAAGTCAACGCTCGCCCGGTTTGTAATATCCCTTATTCTTGCGTGTTGGTCCCTGTAGATGATATAGGCCTTGGCGGTTTTTCTGAAAGGCGAGGAAAGCAGCACCTCCTCTACAATATCCTGGATCTCTTCCACCGATGGAACCTTGGTTGTTTGGCCCAGGGAGGACCAGGCTAAATCCAGGACCTTTAAAGTCAGCCTGGATGCGGTTTTTTTATCGAATTCTCCGATGGCCTTTCCGGCCTTGGCAATCGCACCGGTGATTTTTTTGGACTCAAAGGGGACTATCTTTCCGTCCCTTTTTTCAATCTCTTTGAACATCTTGCCCTTCCCGTACTTCTGAAATTAACTCGGATTTTATAGGTAATTTGCCTTTAGTATATAGCAATTTTTATTTCCAAAGACCAATATTTATAAGTGGATTTAATGAAGGAGGGGGAATTAAATGTTTGAGTTATTAAAATCTCAGGGAACGTAAGGAAATTTATGGCTTTTCGAATTTTGGGGCATAATTAAGCTTCCCCAAATTGCAAGGCTTAACAAGGTATTTTTTTGGACTGCCTTGACCTAAAGACTAAAGACGGGCATCCATCCCTGGCTGCCCGCCTTTAGCTTTGAATCTTTTGTTTTTTGTCTGACTTTAGGCGATAGCTTTTTAAACTGATCGCTGTTCTATGATTTTTCTGGCTTCCAGACTTCCCAGACCTTTCCGACCAGATCGGGTCCGGGTTTGAGTACTGTTTTGCCCGGTTCCCAGCCAGAAGGGCATACTTCCTGCCCCTTAGTTTTTCTAACGTGCTGGAATGCCTGGATCTGTCTTATCAATTCGCTCACATTCCTTCCTACCGGGGGTGCAAGTATTTCCATTGCCTGGATTACACCCTCGGGATCCATAAGGAATCTCCCTCGTATGTTTACACCCGCTTCTTCGTCATATACCCCATAAAGCCTTCCTATTCTGCCACCTGCATCCGATAGCATGGGGTAAGGAACCCCACCCTCGACCATCTTTGATAGTTCCTCTTCCTGCCAGATTTTATGAACAAATACACTGTCTACGCTCATGGAGAGGATTTCCACATCCAATTTTTTGAACTCTTGATATTTAACGGCAACTGCCGTCAACTCTGTTGGTCAAACAAAGGTAAAATCCCCGGGATAGAAGCATAGTACTGCCCATTTGCCCAGGTAGTCAGAGAGTTTGACTTGCTTGAATTCTCCCTCGTGAAAAGCAGGGGCCTGAAAATCCGGTGCCTTTTTCCCTACATTGGCCATGGTTTTTTTAACCTCCTTTTCGTCTATTTGTTTTTTTTCTACTGACTCATCAGGGGGCGGAGCCTCTCCTACAGGTCCCCCTGTGGGTTTAGCACATCCAACTTCCATCTTTTCAGCCATAGACACCTCCTGCTAGAGATTTTGTTTACATAGCACTTATGAATAAAACATCCCCAATTAGTGGAAACTAACTGCGTATAAAGGTAGGGGCAGTTTTGGGCGTTGTACCTCTTTTTATCTGGTGATAATAGGCGTAGGTCATGGGCTCGCCGTCCTTCAGTATATCCCCTTCCAGGGCCTTACCTGCAAAGATAGTATGACTTCCCACATCCAGTTGATTTATAACTTCCATTTCCAGGTAGGCCAGAGTGTGTTCCAGCACGATAGGCGGCCCGTTTTTTCCTGACCGGAAATCCAGTCCCTCGAATTTATCTATATCCCTTCCTGACCTGAAACCGAATTTGCCTATCAGGCTTAACGGTGCCTCTTGGCTTAGGATAGAGGCTGCAAAAAATCCGCTTTGGCTGATAAACTCATGTGTAAGGTTTTGTTTGTTTATGGCCACAGCTATTGTCGGGGGATCGGATGTTACCTGAAAAAAGGTATTTGCCGTTTGGCCGTTAATTTTTTCTCCCTGAAAAGAGGTGATAATATACAGACCGTAACTTATTTTATGCAAGGCTTTGGGATTCATTTTGATTTCTCCTCCTATATTTTATAGGATCAATGATATTAATTATCAATATTAAAAAGTACTTAAAGATAATATTTTATTTCACTCTTGTCCAAAACCGGTTTTTTATTTGGACAGCATTTGAACCATATGAATACAAGTATTGGCTTTTATGCCCGAAGTTGCCTCTCCAAATCGGCTTATTTTATGACTTTTCCGGGACTGATACCCTGTGAGATACCTATTTTCAGAAAGATCGCGGTTATTGGACAGCATTCTAAAATCAAGACAACCTGAATTCCCGGCAATGATGGGCATTATGTAAAATCAGGTACTTATCTGTCCAAATTAGCGGATTTCATTCTATTTTGGACAGTAGTGATTTTGTTTTATTATCCTTTCAGCCTTGCGGCGATCTCCTGTCCGGCAACGATTCCGCTCATAGAAGCCTGGATAAGCCCCCGGGTTATACCGGCTCCGTCTCCTGTAATAAAAAGATTATTTATCTCGGATTCAAGGTTTTCGGTCAATTTTATCCTGTAGGAATAGAATTTTACCTCTACCCCGTAAATAAGTGTGTGGCGAGAAAATATACCTGGCGTTAATTTATCCAGCGCTTCCAGCATCTCGATTATATCGGTTAGGTAACGATATGGAAGCACAAAGCTGAGATCACCGGGGGTCGCATCAGGAAGGGTGGGCCTGGTTATGCATTTTTTTATTCGTTCCTCCGTTGACCTTCGACCAACGAGAAGGTCACCCAGCCTCTGTATTATCACCCCCTTTCCCAGCATATTGGCAAGGGAGGCTATATATTTTCCGTATTTAATGGGGTTACGGAAAGGCTCGGTAAAGGTGCTGCTGACAAGTAGCGCAAAATTGGTATTTTCTGATTTTTTTTGGGCGTAACTATGGCCGTTTACCGTAATTATATCTTTGGCCTGTTCGAGAACGACCTCCCCATGTGGATTCATACAAAAGGTTCTGACTTTATCGTCAAAGGTCTTGGAATAGTAAATCAATTTGGCTTCATACGCATCTTTTGTTAAGGGCTCCATTATGGATGCGGGAGCCTCTATCCGAAGACCGATATCCACGGGAGAGGGTACTGACGAAAGCCCTAGTGAATCGGCCTGGTCCTTCATCCACTCTGCTCCTATCCGGCCCGGAGAGGCAATAACAAATTTGCTTTCTATTATTTTTCCGTTCTCCAGCTTGGCACCGGTTACATAATTTTTTTCGGCAATCAGGCCCTGTGCACGGCATTCTGTTTGGATGGATATCCTATCTTTCAAATCTTGCCGCATATTTTTTAATACCCATAAGCAATTCTCTGTGCCCATGTGTCTGATCCTTGTAGGCAAGAGACTAAACCCCGCCTTTTGGGCTTCAAAAGAAAGATCTTCTAATTTGTTAAGATTGGTACCGTAAGTATTTTCCGGAGCACCATATTTGACATATAGATTGTCTGCCTTTTGCAAAAGCCTTTCCAGGCTTTCAAACGGTATAAAATCATTCAGGTAGCCACCGATTTCCGTGGACAGGTTTAGCTTTCCGTCACTGTAAGCACCCGCACCCCCCCAGCCGCATAAAAGATCCCTTCCTGTCTGCCTGTTTCTTTTGTCTATATCCGGGCCTTGTTCAACCAGCAAGACCCTGTCAACACCTTTTTCGGCAAGGGCGAGGGCGGCAAAAATACCGGATGGTCCTCCACCTATTATCACCACATCATAATATTTCCTCATAGGCAAGCAGTCCTCAAGAAGGTTTTTAGGGTTTGTTAATATTTTTTACATTGATATATTATAATTGTAAAGCTGGATTAAACCCAGATTGTGCAGTAGACATCGTAGCGAGGGTTGAAAAACCCAAGCGAAACGCGAATTTGGAGCAATTTTGAACCGCAGGCATATTCATAAATATGTTGAGGATCAAAATTGCGAAAAGAGCGTTGCAGCAAGGTTTCTCAGGCCGCAGTAGTTGGCTGCTGCACAATCCGGGTTAAATGAATCATACATTCGTCTAAATGGCTAAAATTTCGGGTGGATGGAAATAGCAAAGGAGGTTGCCTATGAATGATGTAGGGGATGTAGTGCTTATATATTACCAGGATAAGCCTGCTTTTTTCGCCAGAATCGAATCCATCAAACCGGACGTGAAAAAGGATTGGTTCGTGCTGGAATTGCTGATCTTAACTATTCCGCTTAAAAATATTACTTGGATATTGAGGGAGGAGTACATAAATGGGTCTCCTTTCACAATGGAAGGCAAGTCAGTCAGGATTAAACATGTAGGCCCTGTTAACCCTGAGGTAATTTCCAACGGAAATGGAAAATCCGATGAAAAAGATGATATCCATAAAAGGAAGGGGGATGTAATAAACTTAAAAAGACATAAAAAGAAACATTAGGAAAAATAAGGCCTGGGATTTTTTAGAATAATGATGTAGCAGCATTTTTCTTCAAAAAAATTTCATCTGAATGTCACGATATTTTTATAAAGATGTTGACAGTGTCGCAATTTTGATATACTAAGGGTATGAAAAATTTTATGGGGCTTTGCAGTAAAGGCTTTATGCAGGAAATCGCAGATCTTGTGTATTAATTCAGTTTTGTGCCCCCTGTCTTTTTTCACAAGGTTCGAAGAAAGTTTATATCCCAATTTAGTGGAATTTGATTCTTGCTTTTTTAATACGTTTTCCAAGTAACCCTAAGCCGGCCGGAGTCTACTAATGATACTCTCCATCTACCTTAAGGAGCTGTTTCCAAAAGAGTTCATTTTCAGCAAATTATCATTAATTTCGCCATCTTCAAAGCAGTTTCGGTCTAAAAAAATATTGCCGGCTTTTTCCATCGCTGAGTCCAGGGCTTAGTCTGAATGCGGTAAATCTAGATTAAATCAACTTACCTCTGGCCTGAGCGCCAATTATGGAAACTTTTTTTATATAAAATCTAAACTGTATTTAAGGAGGCAAACATGGGCAAGTTTTTATGGAAACCCTCGGAGGAGCGTATAAAAAGCACAAATATTTACAGGTTTATGAATTTTGTCAATGAGAGATATAATCAAAATTGCCGGGATTATCCTTCCCTCTACCAGTGGTCCGTTGAAAATATCCCGGATTTTTGGGCGGACATGTGGGAATTTGCCGATATAAAGGCATCAAAGCCCTATACAGAGGTTGTTGACGATCCCAACAAGATGCCGGGTGCCAATTGGTTTTCAGAGGCCAGGCTAAATTTCGCCGAAAATCTCCTGCGGTTTAGAGATGACAATATTGCACTTATCTTTAAAGGCGAGGCTCAGGAACCTGTAAAGATGACCTATGCCCAGGTTTATGATGAAGTGGCCCGGGTTGCTGCATCCCTAAAGGATCTGGGCATTAAGGAGGGAGACCGGGTTGTAGGCTTTATGCCTAATATGCCCGAGACCATTATCGCTATGCTAGCCGCCACCAGCATGGGGGCCATATGGTCTTCGTGTTCGCCGGATTTTGGAAAAAAAGGTGTACTTGACCGCTTTGGCCAGATAAAGCCCAGGGTGCTGATCGCGGCCAATGGTTATTCTTTTAAGGGAAGAAGTTTTGATTCCTTGGAGCGGGTATCCGAAATATTGGCGGAATTACCCTCTATTGAAAAGGTTATTGTTGTACCTTATACGGAAAGGGACGCCGATATAAGCCATATACCAAATGCCGTGCATTATGGAGACTTTAAATCCAAGGATGACAATCTGGAAATAGAATTCAAGCAATTACCATTTATGCATCCGCTGTATATTATGTATTCATCAGGAACCACAGGGCTTCCGAAATGCATGGTCCAGAGTGCAGGGGGTGTTTTGATTAACCACCTTAAAGAGCTCTTGCTTCAAACAGATGTAAAACGAGAGGATACAATATTTTACTTTACAACCTGTGGTTGGATGATGTGGAACTGGTTGACGAGCAACCTGGCTGTAGGCTCTACAGCGGTGCTTTTCGACGGCAATCCTTTTTACCCCGATGCCGGTGCCCTTTGGAAAATGGCCCAGGATCAAAAGATAACTATATTCGGGACAAGTGCAGGCTATATTTCGGCTCTTATGAACGAAGGGATCAGGCCCGGAAAGGAGTATGATTTATCTTCTTTGAAAACATTGCTCTCAACCGGTTCTCCCTTATCAGAGGAAGGTTTTGAGTATATTTACAGAGAAATTAAATCGGATTTTCAACTTGCCTCTATCTCCGGCGGGACGGACATCAACGGCTGTTTTGCCGGGGGAAATCCTATGGGACCGGTATATTCCGGGGAGCTCCAGGCAAGAAGTCTGGCCATGAAGGTGGAGGCATTTGATACAGACGGCAAACCTGTCAGGAATAAGAAAGGCGAACTCGTTTGCTTGGCGGCTTCACCTTCCATGCCGATTTATTTCTGGGAGGACCCGGACTACAAAAAATACCATTCGGCTTATTTTGATGTATATCCCGGTGTATGGAGGCATGGTGATTTTATTGAAATCAATGACAGAGGGGGTTTGGTGATTTACGGAAGATCCGATGCAACATTGAATCCCGGCGGAGTCAGGATAGGAACAGCGGAAATCTACAGGCAGATGGAAAATATGGATGAAATCGAGGACAGCATCGTTGTTGGCCAAGCCTGGGGAGACGATGTTCGTGTAGTGCTTTTTGTAAAACTTCCCGATGGAAATGAACTGGACGAAGATTTGAAGAAAAAAATTAAGAAAAATATCCGGGAAAATGCCTCACCCAGGCATATGCCAGCCAAGATTATACCTGTTCCTGATATTCCCTATACACTTAACATGAAAAAGGTGGAATTGGCTGTCAAAAAGACCATAGAAGGAGAGGCGGTTTTGAATAAGGACGCCCTCAGAAACCCGGAATGTTTGGATTACTACAAGGGCATCCAGGAGCTTAAAGAGGATTGAGCCGCTATTTAAGCTAAATATTTTTGTTTGGAGGCGGGCATATTGCCCGCCTCCCTCTTTTGCAATGCCCCGCCCTGTTGGTTACCCCATAAGATTTTTTTGACCCACTTCCTTTATCTGGAAAAGATTTTACCTGAACATTTGGGCTAAATAATGCAGTAATCACATACTGCCCATTGAAAGACCTTACTATGTTGCCTAATGAATAATCCAGGTATAATTCTTGCTGTTTATTGATCTTATGAGGGGTTGAAAAACCCGGGAGCGATGACTATACTAAAATTAAAGGCAGATTGTGCAGTAGAAAACGTAGCAAGGTTTTTCAGGCCGCAGTAGTTGGCTGCTGCACTATCTGGGTTAAAACCAAGGTAAGGCGAGGTGATTTAAATGAATGAAATATTAGAAGATGATCAAGAACAAAGGCTACCCAGCCAAAAGGAGTTGGAGAAAGAGCTCAGCGATTACCTTTCCAAGAAGTACGGGGATCGCATTAAAATAGTATCTCCTTTATTATTCCCTCAAAGTGAGGCTTCCGGCAAGGAAGAAGGTAAATCTGGTTTAAAAGAGGGCAAAACTCCTTCATTTGACATGAAACCGGAGGAATTAGAGTCTTATTTAGATACATATGTCGTAAAACAGGACCAGGCAAAGGGCGTTTTGGCCACCAAGATATGTACCCATTTTAACAGAATAAGGGCAAGCAGCAAAGAAGGCAAAAAGGAAGACCCCTTTTCCGTAGGCACCATAAAAAACAATATCCTCATGATAGGGCCAACCGGTGTTGGTAAAACTTACTTGGTAAAATTGATCGCCCAGAAGATAGGAGTTCCATTTATAAAGGCTGATGCAACCAAGTTTAGTGAAACCGGATATGTAGGTGGTGATATAGAGGATTTGATCAGGGACCTTGTCTATGAAGCGGACAATGATATAGAGTTGGCGGAAAATGGTATTGTTTACGTAGATGAGATAGATAAGATCGCCTCCAGCCAGAACAATATCGGTCATGATATTTCAAGGACAGGGGTTCAGAGGGCTCTTTTAAAGCTTATGGAAGATACAGAGGTGGACTTGAAGGTTCCACATGATCCTATTTCCCAGATACAGGCGATCGAGCATTATCGAAGAACCGGTAAAAGGGAAAAACAGGTAGTGAATACAAAAAATATACTGTTCGTTATGAGTGGGGCTTTTGAAGGCCTGGCGGATATAATCAAGAAACGCCTGAAGCGCCAAGGCATAGGTTTCGAGGCGGATATACATCCAGCAGAAGTCGGAAGGGAGATTTACAAACAGGTAAGACCCCAGGACCTTATAGAATATGGATTTGAATACGAATTTATAGGTAGACTTCCGGTAATTGTGGTTCTTGATGAACTAACCAAGGAAGACCTTATGACCATTTTGAATAATCCGAATAATCCCATTATCCTGAGTAAAAAAAGGGATTTTATGGCATATGGAATAGGGATCCAGTTTGAAGCAGAGACACTCGAAAAGTTAGCGGAAAAAGCGTCTGAGGAAAAGACCGGCGCAAGAGGCCTTGTTAGTGCTGGAGAAAGAAGCCTGATGCCCTTTGAGAAACATCTTCCAAGCACTGATTTAAAAAGGCTTTTGGTCAAACCAGAGTTGATTGATGATCCGGAATTGGAGCTCAAAAACCTCGAATCAGCAGATGTCGCCCAGAGCCAAGAAATGAATGCTAGATTTGAAAGTGCGGTGAATCATGAAAAACAGAGGATAAGGGATGCCATACGCAATAGGTCGAGGGAGTTTGAAGTGCAGTCTTATTTGGAATTAAATGAAGAAGGAATTGATTTAATTGCAGATCAGACTATCAAGTCTATGTCTGATATTAACTCAGGCCTCCTTGAGTTTAAGCGGAAATACGATCAGGTAATTGAAAATAACAAAGAATTGTTTTCAAAACTGGGAATTAATGTAAGCCTGGACGGTGATGCCGTTTACGAGATAATCAGATTGTCTATTACCCAAGATCGAGATGTTAACGAGATATGTAGCAGTTTTGCCACTGAACTGGAATATGGGTTAAAATTGGTCCGAGACAGGATTGGCCGTGAAAATTTTGTCCTTACTAGAGAAGCGGTGGTAGCTCCTGAAAAATATATAGATAATTTGATTAAAGAATGTTATAATGAGTAAGTTTTGATATAAGAAACAATTTAATCCGGATTTTGCGAATTAAAGGTATGAGAGGGCAAGCACGCAATGTAGATATAAATTGAATGCTTGCCCAATTTATATATAGAGAAGGTAATCAAGGTATCTCCTGATAAAAATAATTGAGGCAAGGAGTGTGGAAAAATGAAGATCAGGCCGAGGCGCCTCAGGCGGACAAACGGTATAAGGCGGATGGTCAGAGAGTCATCCGTGGAATTGAGTGACCTTATTTGCCCCATGTTTGTGAGAGATGGTAAGGGACAAAAAGAGCCTATACCCTCCATGGTAAACTGTTATAGGCTATCCATAGATGAATTGGTTAAAGAGGCTGAGGAGCTATGGTCTCTGGGTATTGGCAGCATTATCCTATTCGGTTTGCCCAAAAGTAAGGATAATTTTGGGAGCGAGGCGTATAGTCGTGACGGGGTTGTCCAAAGGGCGGTAAGCGATCTCAAGGAAAGGTTGCCGGAACTAACTATTTTTACAGATGTATGCCTTTGCCAGTATACGGATCATGGCCATTGCGGGGTGTTGAAAAACGACTGTGTTGATAATGATGCCACACTGGAACTTCTCAGTCTTACGGCATTGTCTCATGCCAGAAGCGGCGCTGATTTTGTCGCACCTTCGGACATGATGGACGGAAGGATCGGGGCAATGAGAGATGCATTAGAAAAAGAAGGGTTTGTTAATACAGGAATCATGGCCTACTCAGTAAAGTATGCATCTTCATTTTACGGACCTTTCAGGGAAGCAGCGGAGTCCGCACCTGAATTCGGCGACAGAAAGGGGTATCAAATGGATCCCCCAAACTCAAGGGAGGCAATTAAGGAGGCACTTTTGGACATTGAAGAAGGTGCGGATATCATCATGGTCAAACCCGCACTTCCTTACCTGGACATAATCCAAAATGTCAGAATGCATATAAATCTTCCGGTGGCTGCATATAATGTAAGCGGTGAATATGCAATGGTTAAGGCCGCGGAAGATAAAGGCTGGATAGAGGGTGATAAAGTAATGATGGAGACCCTTGTTTCCATTAAGAGGGCTGGGGCTGATATAATACTTACCTATTTTGCCAAAGATGTAGCCAAGAGATACATGGAAAACAAGAAGAGTTAAATTAACCATGAACTTGCAAGGAAATACACAATTGAGGATAGTAGCCTGGGAGGTAACAAGATCCTGTAATCTTAACTGCGTTCACTGCAGGGCATCAGCCGCTCGGGGAAGATATCCTAATGAGTTAAGCACAAGTAAAATCAAGGAAATACTGGATCAGATAACAGAGGTCGGAAGACCGATTGTAATTCTTACAGGTGGTGAGCCTTTGCTGAGAAAGGATATATACGAACTTGCAAGCTACGGTACAGAAAAAGAATTGCGAATGGCCCTTGCAACCAACGGAACACTGGTAAACGATGAAATTGCAGATAAAATTAAGGAATCCGGTATAAAACGGGTGAGTATATCCATCGACGGAGCAAACAGGGAAAGTCACGATAACTTTAGGCAGGTAAAAGGGGCCTTTGATAGGGCCTTAAAGGGTATTTTTTCCCTCAAGAAGCGAGGGGTGGAATTCCAGTTAAATACTACTATAACCAGGCATAATTTACCGGAGATAAAGGACATACTCGGTCTCGCAATAAAAGTAGGGGCTGCAGCCCATCATATATTCTTGCTTGTGCCTACAGGCAGGGCAAAAGAGATGAAGGATCAAGAGCTAAATGCAAGGCAATACGAGGAGACATTATATTGGTTTTATCAGCAGGAAGGCCAAGTTCCTCTTCAATTGAAGGCTACCTGCGCCCCTCAGTATTACAGGATCAAAAGACAGGCAGCCGATACAAAGGATGAAATGCATGTGTTTAATGATTACGGGATGAATGCCAGCACAAGAGGTTGTCTGGCAGGTGTGGCCTACTGTTTTATTTCCAATGAAGGCATTGTTCAGCCCTGTGGGTATCTGGAATTGAATTCCGGGGACTTAAGCAGGGATACATTTTCAAATATATGGAGAAATTCAGAGATCTTTCATGATTTGCGGGATTTTAATAAATACAAAGGTAAATGTGGGCGTTGCGAATATGTAGAGGTTTGCGGGGGATGCAGAGCAAGGGCATTTGCCGCCAGTGGGGATTATCTGTCCGAGGAACCACTGTGTGCATATAATCCTCCCCGGGTAAAGGGTTGGCATGGATCACAGTGAGGCAAGGCTTTTAAATGTAATACAGTCGGACTTTCCGGTGACACCCAGGCCTTATAAGGATCTGGGTGCAGCCTTGGATTTTTCGGAAAAAGAGATAATTGAAGGTATGAGGAGGTTAAGGGAGAAGGGATACATTAGGAGAATTGGAGGCAAATTTGATTCTGGAAAGATGGGTTTCGTAAGCACTCTGTGCGCCGCTAAAGTTCCTGAAGACAGAATCGACAGCTTCGTTAAAGTGGTAAATGCATACCCGGAGGTCACCCACAATTATCTAAGGGATAACTATTATAATATATGGTTTACATTCGTTGCGTCAAAAAATAAATTAATTCAAAGATATATCGGGGAAATAATAGAAAAAACAGGCATAATAGAGATTATAAATTTACCTGCTGTAAAAAGATTTAAGGTTTTTGTTAATTTTGAGTTTGATTGATTGGCTGCTAATATTATTCTTTCTCGGCATTCAAATATTGAAGGATCAGCTCTTCTTCCTCCTCAGTCATTAAGCCATTTTTTATAAGGAGTTCGCCTATACCGTCCCTTCTTAATGATTCTATAGACAATATATTTCTGTTGCTTTTACCGTTGGCGGAAAATACTGTGTATTCAAGATTTAGTTCCGATTTTTTCAGTAATCTTACTTGCTTTCCTATTATTATAAAATGGTAGTTTAAGGCGAAATACAAGATTGTCGCTAAAATAATTAATAGGGTGAATTTTTTCTTTCTTGACATCGCCATAATAAGATTATTAGTAAGTTGGTACTTTTTTGGGAGTACGGGCGATGCGCGACTCGAACGCGCGACCTCTGGTTCCGGAGACCAACGCTCTATCCACCTGAGCTAATCGCCCAATGATTTTTTTATAAATTATCAAGGGGAAAAGGTCAAGGGAAGGAAAAAAATTTTTAGCGGCTTTTCAACCGTGAGTCTTGTTACTGGACGGGTATTTGTGATATAAAGCTGATTCTATTAGCCTTAGTGCGTTCGAAAAAGATATGTATATAAATTTTAGATTTAATGATAAATTTTTATTGCTATTTCTTTAAAATTTAGTTAGCTTAAAAAATTATGCTTTTATTTTTCTTTACCCCTTTTTCCTCGCTTTGCCAGGGAGAAATCAAAAAAGGGGTAAAATATTGCAGGTTCAATCCAGGCCAGCGTAGCTCAGATGGCAGAGCAACTGATTTGTAATCAGTGG
>CAZZPR010000046.1:0-25752 GCA_964655655.1 uncultured Desulfobacteraceae bacterium
GGCAATAATGTGTTTTTTAACCTTGAACTGTGAACCTGGAACCTGGAACCTGTGTACAGTAGATATTGCCTTGAGGAAACGGGCGGGGCTTTGGGTGGGTGGATAACTATTATCAATTAGGATCCAAAATAATAAACAGGAAAACAATACAAAAGAACAATACTTACACTTCTTACCAACCCTTCCCCGGCTTCCAGGAGGGGAGATCACGGGTATCTCTTTTTTCCCGGATAGAAAATTTGTATAGTATTGCAAAACAACTTCGTTCAATTTATACTCTTAAACCGGATGGTGCGGTAGCCAGCTTCTTTACAATATGGGTTAAATTGCTCTCCTCATCCAGTTCCCGGGGATACTGTTCGGAGCATTGGTCAAGGACTTTCGAAAACTTCTTTTAGGAACAGCATCCATGAAATGTGCATTTTTGGCTTATAACATCGTTGTGACAGTTGCCATTCTTATGGCCTGCCCATTGATTTTCGTCTTCCTGCTTCTAAAAGGCCATCTGGATTCCTTTTTTCCGGAAAGGCTCGGTATATTGCCCGAACGTGTTAAATTTACCGAAAAAAAAGGTTTAAAGATATGGATACATGCCGTTTCCATAGGAGAAGTAAAACTCGCCAGGGCCATAGCCAAGGCCATAAGGGGAGTGAAAGGGGATTTCACTCTAATCTTATCCATTACCACCAGATCCGGAAGGCAGACTGCTGAAAGAGAGATGGGAGACGCCCTTATCATATATAACCCTGTTGATCTCTGGTGGTGTACCGGTCTATCTTTAAAAAAAATCTCTCCTGATATCTTTATAAACTTGGAAACGGAGATATGGCCGAACCTCCTATGGGCCTGCCAAAGTTTGGCTATCCCGGCCTTTCTCATTAACGGGAGAATTTCCCCAAGATCGTTCTCCAAATATAAACGGATCAGATTCTTGCTCAAGCATGTCCTTTCTTCTTATGATTTTTTCTCAATGGTTGGCGAGCCGGACGCTCGCAGAATAATAACTTTAGGGGCTGATCCCGGCAAGGTGATAAAAGGGGGCAACGGAAAATATGATTTGCTGGTTATGGACTCCGGCCCCGGCCTTTACAAAAAAATGTCCCGCATCTATGGAATAGACAAAAACCAACTCGTATTCGTGGCCGGAAGCACAAGAGAGGACGAAGAAGAGGCTATAATCAAATCCTACCTCAGCCTGGTGAAGGATTTCCCGGAACTCACCCTTATAATCGCCCCCAGACATCTTAAAAGGGCGGAAAAGGTTGAGTCGATCTTAAGGCGCTACCATCTTAATTATCGCTTGAGAAGCAGTCTGGAAAATGATAAGCAAGAATGCTGCCCCCCCCAAGTCATCCTGATAGATATATGGGGCGAGCTCTTCGGTGTGTACAGCCTTGCAACCATAATATTTTGCGGGGGAAGCCTTGTTCCCCTGGGCGGGCAGAATATTCTGGAGGCAGCGGTATGGGGTAAGCCGGTCATATACGGCCCCTCCATGGAGGACTTTCCCGAGGCAAAGGAAATCCTGGAAAAGAATGGTGCGGGTTTTGAGGTTAAAGACTGGCATGAGCTGGTAAATGTTGCAAGGTGGCTGCTGGATAACCCCGAGGAGGCAAGAAGGCTGGGGAATCTTTCCAGAAAAGAGATCCAGAGTTACACAGGGGCTGCAAGGAGACAGGTGGAATATATCTTTCAATACCTGGAAAAACAGGTAAATTAATCTTCTGGTTATTTTAACGAGCCCATTGCAAAACCTGAAAATTTTTGCCATGCTACACAGCCATTAACCAGGCACAATGAATAGTTTTCTGTAAAAAAATGAGCAAACAATCGAGCATAAGCAAGCAGGCCAGAGAGGTATTGCAGATAGAGGCCCAGGGGATCCTTGATCTATTAGGCAAAATAGGGACCCAGTTCGAACAGGCAGTAAAGATGATCCTGGAAAGCAATGGGAGACTTATAATTACCGGCATAGGCAAATCAGGTATCGTGGGCAGAAAAATAACCGCCACCCTTAACAGCACCGGAACTCCCTCCATTTTTCTTCATCCTACGGAGGCTGCTCATGGTGACCTGGGAATGGTAACCGAAAAGGATATCGTTCTGGCCATCTCCAACAGCGGCCACACAAAGGAGCTCAATGACATCCTGCCCTCTATCAAGGGTATCGGTGCAAAAATCATCGCCTTTACCGGAGATTCGGAATCCCCTCTGGCAAAACAGAGTGATCTATGGATAGATGTAGGCGTGGAAAGAGAGGCATGCCCCATGGGTCTTGCCCCCACCACGAGTACAACCGCAGCCCTTGCCATGGGCGATGCATTGGCAGTGGTGTTAATAAATAAAAGGCATTTCAACAGTACAGATTTTAAGAGGTTTCATCCCAGCGGCACCCTGGGGGACAGGCTCTCCATCAGGATAAAAGAGATTATGCTGAAAGGCGAAAGTATACCCTTGGTACGTGCAGGACAAAAAATTGGGCGTGCAATCAGGGAAATCGACAGCAAAGATCTAGGGGCATCATTGATCGTGGGCGATGATCTCATACTGCAAGGTATAATTACGGACGGGGATCTCAGAAGGGCCATTTTAAAACACAAGGATGTAATGGAACTCAAGGTAGAACAAATTATGTGTGAATCTCCGAGGGCAATAGATGAAGAAAAAAGCGTTGCCGAGGCGGTAGCGATGATGGAATACAACTCAATCACGGTATTGCCGGTAGTGGATAAGGAAAAGCGGGTAAAGGGCATAGTTCACCTGCACGGCCTTCTCGGGGGAAAGGAATTCAGGTTAAATGAAAACAAAAATACCTCCTAAGGGATTGATAATCGATATGATAACCCCTCTGGATAAAGAGGGAAAATTAGAAAAGAAAGGATTTCTCTCTCTCCTGCAGAAAATTGCGCCCTATGCGGATGGTCTGCTCCTGGCAAGTCCCCGTGCCGGCGAAGGGATGGGCCTTGAAATAACGCTAAAAACCGAGGTGCTTAAAAACGTGATGGGAGAAATTCAGGAAACTCTGCCATTGTTCTTCTGGATCAGTCAGGATTCCCCGGAAAAAACCAAAACCGCCCTGGACCATTTCGAAAACCTTGTCGAATCCCAAAAATACAAAGGCCCTCTATTCTGGGTGGACTCCCCCCTTTACTATCACAGCAACAGGGGGCTTTACGATTATTACAAGGAGCTTGTACGCCATGCAAGCCACCCCATTGTGCTTTACAATGACCCCGTTCTGATTAAGTATTTAAACAAACCCTTTAAAAGAGAAAATATTCAAACAAACATCTTCAGGGACCTTATACAAATAAATCCTATTAACGCCATGATATTCCATGGTTCCCTTATCAAGGCAAATAATTATCAAAAGGTGTTGGGCAGCAAGACGGATTTCCGAATCTATGATGGAGAAGAATCCCGGTTTCTCGATCATCCCAGCAGAAGCGGTCTTGTCTCAATAGGGGCAAATCTGGTTCCGGGTACCTGGAGTAAATTAGCCAGGTATTCCATAGGTATGTTAAAAAATGAAAATGGACTGGGAAGAAATCCAAGCCTGATCTGGGAAAAGGGAAAAGTGCTCAGGGAGCTGATCCGGATGTATAGTAGTAACCCCGCAGGGCTTATCAAAGGGGCACTGGTTGACATAAAGGTTATTGGCCCTAGTTTTATCCGTTGCCAAGAAGATAAAGAGTCTCTCATAGCAAGGCTTATCTCAAAACACGGCCTGCATTAACAATATTACCCTTTTAAGTTTAATTTAACTTGGTTAAAATAGAATAGGGTCTAACGCCGGGAGTTGTACAAGACTAAAAAGATACCTAATTTTCAGATTCGATATTGACATGACGGGCGTTTATTGTTAAAAAATTTCATTTTGAAGCGGAGGAAAAAATGGCAAAATGGGATAATGAAAGAAATATCTTACTTCATGAACCTTCCAAATTTTGGAAATATGAACTTAAAGACCAGTCTGAACCCAACCTTTACAGGGATATCTTCCCTTACACTCAGGTTCCCAAGATAGATTTCGACTACAAGGTGCTGCCGATATCCCCTGCACAAAAAATGCTGATTACGGATACCACATTCAGGGACGGCCAGCAAGCCAGCCCTCCTTATACCAGCAAACAGATCCTTGATCTTTACGACATGCTCCATAAATTGGGCGGCCCCAAAGGAATAGTCCGCCAGTGCGAATTCTTCCTGTACAGCAACAAGGATAAAGAAGCGGTAGAAATGTGCAAGGACAGGGGCTACAAATACCCTGAGATAACCGGCTGGATAAGGGCCAATCCCCAGGATATGCAGCTATTAAAAGATATGGGCCTAAAAGAGACCGGTATTTTGACCTCTGTATCCGACTACCACATATTTCACAAATTCGGAAAAACCAGGAAACAGGTAATGGATGACTACGTGTCAATAGTCAGGAGTGCCCTGGATATGGATATAATTCCCAGATGCCACTTCGAGGACATAACCAGGGCTGATATCTACGGATTTGTTATTCCCTTTGCCACTGAATTAATGAGGCTCAGGGAAGAAAGCAAGATCGATATCAAAATCAGGCTCTGCGACACCCTCGGCTACGGTGTTACTTACCCCGGAGCGGCATTGCCCCGGAGCGTGCCCAAGCTGGTCAGGGCCTTTATCGATGAAGCAGGGGTACCTGGCAGCCTCCTGGAATGGCACGGGCATAATGACTTTCACAAGGGGCTTATAAATGCTACCAATGCTTGGTTGTACGGATGCCAGAGCGCCAACGGCTCCCTTTTGGGCTTCGGGGAAAGAACCGGAAATACCCCTATTGAGGCCTTGGCAATAGAATATATCGGCCTTCGGGGGAAAACAGACGGCATAGACACAACCGTAATAACCGATATAGCCAGGTACCTGGAAGAAAAGATGAATTTCCATATACCCGAAAATTATCCTTTTGTCGGCAAAGACTTCAACGCGACCAGGGCTGGCATACATTTAGACGGACTGATAAAAAACGAGGAAATATACAATATCTTCGATACAGAGAATCTTCTTAAAAGGCCCCTCACTGTGGCTGTTACCGACAAGTCCGGTACCGCGGGGATCGTGCGATGGATCTATGAGCACTGCGAGGTTCCCAAAAGCCTGAGGATATTGAAAAGGCACCCCGGTGTGCACAAGATAGCCAAAAAAATCGAGGAGGAATATGCAAAGGGCAGGGTCACGGCGATATCCAACAAGGAAATGAAGCGCTTCTGCCAGAAATATATTTCCGAACTGTTCATGTCCAAATTCGATGTCTTAAAACAAAGGGCATCTGATATGGTGGTACATCTCATAGAAGAACTGTTAGGGGACGAGGAAATCAAGTCCATGGATCCGGAGCGACAGGAACCTGTCCTTCAAAAGGTTCTTAACGACAATCCCTTTATCCAGCTCATGTACATAACAGATTGCAACGGCAAAAAGATAACCAGGAATATCTGCAGTATATTGGACAAGGCCAAGTTCGAACACCATTCCCTGGATGCGGATTTCTCCGGCAGAAAGTGGTTTATAGGCCCAATGAAAGACGGAGATGTGCATGTTACGGATTTCTATACCTCCATTGTCACCGGCGCCCTCTGCATTACTGTTTCAGGGCCTATAAGAGATGATAATGACGAGATAGTCGGTATACTGGGAATAGACATTAAATTCGAAGACTTGGCAAAGATGGAGGAGGAGGAGGAAAAAGAAAATGAGGATTAAAAGGGACACAATATTTCATCATCTTACTCTCACCCTCGCACTTAGTGTTTGTTTGGGGCTTTCCGTCATCTCACAGGCAGCTGCAAATGAAAAGCAGGGGCAAAGGCCGGAAAGGGGCATATCACTGGCATTTGAATACCCCGGTGTAATAATCGATAAGGGCGAGGACGTAGAGGTGGATCTTGTTGTAAAAAACAAGGGGAAAAGCGACGAGAATATCAATTTAACCCTTACCTCCCTTGCCCCTGGATGGGACGCCAGGATCAAGACCTATGAATTTCCCGTAACCTCTGTCCATGTGCCCTCCGGAGAAAATAAAAGGGTGCAGTTCAGTGCAGAACCTGATAAGGACATCAAGCCCGGAAAATATGAATTCACGGTGGAGGCAAAGACAGAGGACAGAAGATTGAAGGCCGCCCACAGTATTACTATTGATTTGAAAGAGAAAAAAAAGAAAAAGGGCGAAATCGAGCTAACCACCTCATATCCGGTGCTGAGAGGTCCAAACGATGCTGAATTTGAATTTTCCCTTTCGTTAACCAACAAAACAGACCAGGAACAGGCATTCAACCTGAATGCCAAAGGCCCCAAAGACTGGCAGATTAATTTTAAGCCCGGATACGAAGATAAATACATCTCCAGCCTCAGGCTTAAAGACGATGAAAGTAAAAACCTTAATGTCACCGTGACTCCCGACCGATTTTGCAAAGCAGGGGAGTACAAGGTGCCGGTCCAGGTAATCGCCGGGGAATCAAAGGCTGAAGCAGAGCTAAAGGTGATTATCACCGGCTCATACAAGCTGAAGGCCGGCACGGCCACCGGGCTTCTGTCACTGGAAACGGAAAAGGGCGAACCGGGAAACATGTCTATTTATGTAAAAAACTCCGGATCGGCAACTATTCACGACATAAAATTTTTATCCATAAAGCCGGAGAACTGGAAGGTTGAATTCAAGCCCGAAAAAATCAAGTCCCTGGAGCCGGAAAGCCTGGAGCAGTTAGAGGTCAGTATAATCCCTTCCCGGGAGGCACTGGTAGGGGACTATGCGGTAGGCTTGAATATTAATGGGGAAAAATGCTCCGATGATCTGGAGCTCAGGGTAACGGTCAACTCCTCCGCCGCCTGGGGCTGGATAGGAATCGGGATAATCGTGATTGTTATCCTGGGATTGTTCGCCTTGTTTGTGTTTTTCGGGAGGAAATAATATGGACCGGGATGGAATAATCCTAACCCACGAATTAACCAAAATCTATAACGGGCAAACAGCGGTTAATGAACTGAGTTTTAAACTGGACGAGGGGGAAATATTCGGATTTCTCGGCCCAAACGGTTCCGGAAAAACTACCACCTTGCTCATGCTTCTCGGTCTTACGGAACCCACCAGGGGATGGTCAAGGATAGCGGGTCTGGACCCTGCAAGAGAGCCTATTAAGGTTAAAAGAATCGTGGGATATATCCCTGAGAGCATCGGTTTTTACGAGGACATGAACGCAGAGGAGAACCTGCTTTTCATAGCCAGCCTGAATAATATGCCCGAAGCCTCAAGTTTAAAAAAAATTCAGGAGTCCCTGGAGGCCGTCGGTTTGACTAAAGAGGCGGAAAAGAAAGTCGGCGCATACTCCAGGGGAATGAGGCAGCGCCTGGCAATAGCTGAAATACTCCTAAAAGAGCCCAGAATAGCATTCCTGGACGAGCCGACTCTCGGGCTTGATCCCGAGGGCACCAACCGGATTATTGATCATATACTGTCATTGAGCAGGGACAAGAAAATAACCGTACTCCTGTCATCCCACGACCTGAAGCAGGTACAGAAAATTGCGGACAGGATAGGCATAATGATAAACGGCAGGATGGTCGCGGAAGGACCCATCGGAACCCTGGCCAAAGAAAAGTTTGGAATTGATGGAGAAAAAAATTCTCTGGATGAGGTTTACATGAAATATTTCATGGAGGGTTCATCGTGAAAGGAATAACGGCAATCTTCAAAAAGGAGCTCTCTGATCACTTCAGCAGCTACCGGTTTATAATTCTTTTTGCCCTGATCTCCATGGCCAGCCTGATAACTACTTACATGGTAGCCATCGGCCTTAGAGAAGAGCTAAGCGATGTGGCAAAACCCAATTTTGTTTTTCTAATGCTTTTCACCTCCACGGGTCCCCTGTTCTCCCTTGTGCAGTTCGTAGCCTTTTTCGGCCCACTCATAGGCCTGCTGCTGGGATTTGACTCCATCAACAAGGAAAGGAATGCCGGCACCTTGAGCAAACTGGCTTCCCAGCCAATATACAGGGACTCCATCATCAACGGAAAATTCCTGGCCGGGATGGCAACTGTTTCCATCGTGCTGGCTTCCATACTTCTTGTAATATCCGGACTGGGGATAACACTTATAGGTGTCGTGCCCGGCGCCGAGGAGGTCTTGAGGTTATTAATTTATCTCATTATCAGCATATTCTATATTTCCTTCTGGTTGGGTATAAGTATCCTGTTTTCAATCATATTTCGAGGTATCGGCACATCCGCACTCGCTACGTTGGCGGTTTGGATATTCTTTTCATTTTTTGTCACTATGGGGGCAAGTATAATAGCGAATTCCGTGGCCCCTATGAATAAAAAAAACAAGAGTAATCCGGATATGATAATCAAACACTCCAAAATCCAGAAGTCCATATCCCTTTTTTCACCAATGCAACTATACGATGATTCCACCAGTATAATTATTGATCCTACGAGGAAAACCACCCGGTCCATGGTGCTTATGGGCCCCCTTGAAAGGCTCTCATCCAACAGGTTCCAGAGGCCCCTTCCCTTTATTCAGAGCATTTATATAGTTATACCCCATATCATTACTATCATTGCCATAACCTTTATATGCTTTGGTCTGTCCTATGCGGTTTTCATGAGGCAGGAGATAAGATCCACTTAAGGGCACTGATCATTTCAACCTTTTCCGAAAAAAATCAAGCCATCCCCCTGTTATTTTGCCTTTTGACTTCGAATGCCTGTCTATATAACCGGATACGAGCCTTTTGAAACGGAGCGGCTGTTCAAGCTGAGGTCCGTGGCCCACATCCCTCCAAATGATCAACTTGCAATTGGGAATCATACCTTCGGCGTGTTTCAATGCAGGAATGGGAACCAGCGGGTCCTTTTTTCCCCAAAGGATAACCACAGGCTGGCTGAGCACCTTTAGATCATCCTCTACATTCCAGTTTTCGAGAGCGGCAATGTGGCCCGTCACGGCCTCCGGGGACATTTTGCAAGCGTCGTTTACCAGGGCATCGAATTCTCGGTCGCGCAACAGGGTGGGAGTCATCCTGGAAAGGGCCTGCCGCATAAGCGGCCGGTTTATTTTTAACCCCTGTAGCACACGGTACCCGGCATCCAGGGAATTCATAGATACCCCCTGTCCCGAATTGAACAATTTAGGGATCCATAAGCCCCTGTATCCACTCCTTTGCAAATCCTTTAATCCGCCCGGAGGAGCAGGTGAAACAAGCATTAATGTCTGAACCGATTCAGAATGATCCAGGGCCAGTTGCAGGGCTACTGCTCCCCCTAAAGAATGGCCGATCAGGTGAAAAGAATCCCAGCCCAGGGTCCTGGCGAAGTGATAAATATCTTCTGACAATTGCAATATGGAATGGCCCCCGGACGGCTTTTCAGTGTCTCCGCATCCCCTTAAATCCGGTGCATAAGCACAAAATCCTTCGGGCAGATCCTCCAGTAAGGGCTTCCACCAACGCCAGGAACCGAAGTTACCGTGTACAAGCAACAACTTTTTGTCTCCCTCTCCTGCCCCTTCATAATTGATTTTCAGTCCAGGTATTTGGACCACTGGCATAATTCCAGACCCTTTTTATGTACCCTAATTAACCCGGATTTGCAGTAGTTGACTGCCGCACAATCCGGGATAAACTTGAGGGTAACAGGTTAAATTCATTACAAAGAAGGTTGCCAGTGACAAGCGACTAGAAACCAGAAACTGATTTACCTACTTTTGCCAGTAGGCTGGAACCAGCAGGATGATTACGGTGTATATCTCAAGGCGTCCCAGGATCATGCACAGGATAAGCACCCACTTTCCAAGGCAGGGTATGGAAAGGTAATTGCCTACAGGCCCTACCATGCCGAAACCGGGACCAACATTGCCGATGGTTGCGGCTACTGATGCAAAAGCGGTTGTGATATCCAAGCCCATGAAGGACAAAATTATGACGCAAAATATAAAAAGAAGGAGATAGAGTATAAAAAATCCCCATATACTGCTTAATACGTCAGAAGGAATGGCCTTTCCGCCGAGCTTTATGGACCTTACGGCATGGGGATGTATAAGCCTGAATAACTCATGATAGCCGTGCTTTATAAGCAGAACAACCCTTATGATCTTTATTGCCCCTCCGGTAGAGCCCCCCATAGCACCTATAAACATACAAAGGAAGAGTATAATTTGCGACATGGCGGGCCATTGCGTATAGTCGGAGGTGACAAACCCGGTAGTCGTGATTATGGAGGCAACTTGAAAAGCAGCCCTCCTGAACGCCTGGTCCAAGGAAGGATAAACACTGCCGTGTATATTGATGGTTACCAATATAGTAAAAACCGCCAGTATGGCTATAAAGGCCCGCCATTCCGAATCCTTTCCGAAGGCCTTGAAATCACCTTTTAGAAACTTGAAATGCAGGGAGAAATTAATTCCCGCAATGATCATAAAGATGATGATAACAGTATCGAAATAGGCACTGTTAAATTGACCTATACTGCCGTTCAATGTGCTGAATCCCCCTGTGGGCATGGTGCAGAAGGCGTGGCAGATGGAGTTGAACAGAGACATTCCTCCGATATACAAAAGGCCTATCTCTATAATGGTTATAAAGAGATAGACCTTCCACAGGATTCTGGCTGTCTCCGTGATGCGGGGTTGAAGTTTATCTACCACGGGGCTGGGAATCTCGGCCTTGTAAAGTTGCATACCCCCGACTCTAAGTACCGGGAGTATGGCGATGGACAGCAGGATTATTCCCATGCCTCCCATCCATTGGATCTGGCTTCTCCAGAACAAGACCGCCTCTGGGAGAGATTCAATATCGTTCAATATGGAAGCCCCTGTAGTGGTAAAACCGGAAATGGATTCGAAATATGCATCGGTAATATTGCCGATGGAGCCTGAAAACAGAAACGGAAGGCACCCGAAAAGCCCTGCGCCCAGCCAGCTCAGGGTAACGATAGCCATTCCCTCCTTGTGATTCAGAAAGGTGTAATCATCCACCCGGGTTAATAAAAACAGTATTGCCCCGGAACCTGATGCAATGACAAGTGAATAAAGGAATGGAAGCTGGCTTCCGTCGGAATATATGAGGGAAACTATCAGGGGGGCTAACATGGCAAGTCCAAGGAAAAAGACGAGGATTCCGATAATCCGGAAGATCTTGGAAAAATTCATTAAAAGTATTCCAGTTTAACTGTAAACAATTTTTCAAGCTTTGGCATGGCACCTTTAAGCGCAAAGATAATCAGACGATCCTGTGGTTTGATTACATTATCGCCCTTTGGTATTATGACATCATCTCCCCTGACTATTGCTGCCACGATGGCCTCTTTGGGAAATTTTATCTTGCTGAGGGGCATATTTACTATGTCGGAGGTCTCCAGGGCTTCCACCTCTATAACCTCGGCCCCTTCACCCTTTAACGGGGCCACGGATATGACTTTCCCCCTCCTGATATACTGGAGTATCGTCCTTATGGCGGAGAGCCTGGGGCTGACCACGGTATCGATTCCGATTGCGGATACCAAAGGTACATAGCTGAGCTTACCTATCCTTGTAACTGTTTTTTTAGCGCCAAGGGCCTTTCCCAGCAGGGAGATGAGTACATTATTTTCCTCATCCCCGGTCAACACAGCCACAATGTCCACCTCTGCCACGTTTTCCTCCAAAAGAAGATCGCGGTCTGTCCCGTCTCCGTTTATCACTACTACCTTTTTTAACCTTTCGGATAGTTCCAGGCACTTTTGGCTGTCCTTCTCAATTATCTTGGTGCCGATATTTGTGGAATCAAGCGACATCGCAAGAATCCGTCCGGTTTCTCCGCCCCCCACGATGAGCACCCTTTTTAACCCCTCTTCCTTCATATTAAGCAGTTGAAACAGGTTTGAGACCTCTTCCCTATGGGCAACACAGTAAATAAGATCATTGGGCTGTATTACGTCCTTCCCGCCGGGAATAATAACCTGCTCTCCCCTTACAATAACCCCCACAAGTATGGCGCGCTCGTAATTATTAAAGGAAGAGAGTTTTCTTCCGACCAGGGGTGAATTTTCCTTTATGGTTACACCTATCAGCTTGATTCTGCCTTCGACAAAATCTTTGACATCAGAGGCCTCCGGGTACTGCATTACCCTGAGCATTGTATTAACCATCTCAGATTGAGGGTTAATGAGAAGATCAATATTAAGGCCTCCCTCTTCAAAGAGCTGTTTTTGTTCCATAATTTCCGCGTCTTTTACCCTGGCTACTTTTATAATATAGTCGGTAAGATGCTGGGCATAAAAGCATGCCATCAAATTAGCCTCATCGGAGTTGGTAGCGGCCACTATTATGTCACTATTTTTTATACCCGATTCAATTAAAACAGAAGGGCTTGTGCCTGAACCCTGTATCACGCCTACATCCATAACATTTTGAATATGCCTTATTTTCTCGGGGTCTTTCTCTATCACCACCACATCGTGGTTTTCTTCGGAAAGTCTCTGGGCAATATTAAAACCAACTTCCCCGGCGCCTATTATAATTATCTTCATTGTTTATCCGTTTTTGTTTGTCCTTGGCTGATAACAATAGTTGTGAGGCCTATATATTTTCGTATGGCCCCTGGAAAAGATTTGCAGGGGACCCTAAATATCCCGTTCGAATAAAAAAATATTACCGCAAAGACGCAAAGGGCGCAGAGCCTGATGTTTTTCCCTTTGCCGTTAAGAGAACGGCAAAGGGAAATTAAAAATAGTCCTTACCCCTGTTTATTTAGCTGTTGCGCCAAGCTGATAAACTAACTGATTCTTAAAAAAACATGACAAAAAAGTCAATATTATTATAAATAGAGATTGGTTCGCATTTTGCATGGTTAAATATAGATAAAGGGAAATAATTCGAAGCGTCAGCAAGGGCCTGAGGAAAGACCTTTGGCACACTGCCCAGGAAAGAGTTTGTAATGCCCCGTGATGGGAATTTAAAGTTATGTCAATAATCTGACGGGTATTTCAGGTAGATATTATGGATTTTGCCAGTATTATTGGTATATTATCAGGACTTTCCTTGATAGTTGCGGCTATATTTATGAAAGGGGACCTTACCAATTTTTTAAATATAGCTGGTTTCATGATCGTTTTGGGGGGGACGGGTGCCTCCACTTTGCTTACCTTTAACTTGAAGGATGTGGCAAAGGCCTTTAAAGCGGCATTTTACGTGTTATATAAGCCGAGGGTGGACCCAAATGAAATGGTAAAGACCATGATAACCCTGAGCAAGATCTCCAGGAAAAAGGGATTGATCGCCCTTGGCAATATGAAAACGAACAATCCCATCTTGAAAAAAGGATGCAATCTTATCGCTGACGGAGCAGAGGAGAATATAATAAGAAATGCGTTAAGGATAGAGATTGATTCACTGAAGCACAGGCATTTCAATATACAGGATATATTCGTGAAAATGGCGTCTTTTTCCCCGGCATTCGGCATGATAGGTACCCTTATAGGCTTGGTTCAGATGCTGAATAAGCTGAACGACCCCTCCAGTATAGGCCCTGCAATGGCCATTGCACTTTTGACCACCTTTTACGGTGTTATACTTTCGACCCTGTTTTTTTTGCCCATAGCCGGTAAGCTCAAGGCCAGGACAATGTCGGAGGTGATAAATATGGAGATCATATTTGAGGGGGCCATATCAATCCTGCAAAACAACAATCCTCTTATGGTACTTGAAAAGCTGTCCTCCTTTATTCCGGCAAAGGACAGAAGACTGACCGATAGAGAGGTATACAGGTTATGAGCGAGGCAAAGCTCACAGACGTCGAGGAAATAGCCCAAACAGACGGAAAATCGGGATGGCTCATGACCTATGCTGATCTGGTTACCCTTATTCTGGTATTTTTTGTGCTCCTGTTTTCCCTCTCAAAGATGACCCTGGGTCACATAACAGAGGTCATGAAATCCTACGAGGTTGACATAGGAAAAGAGGTGCCCAGGACAAGGCTTTTTGATATTGTTGAAAGGAAATCTGTAGAAAACGGAAGGACACTCGATCAGCTTACCGGTATGAGGGAGATTAATATATTCAAGGAGTTGAACTCCATTATACGGAAAAAGAGTTTGGGAGAACACGTAGAGGCCAGGTTTGTCGACGGGAAGATAATCCTGAGAATCGAGGGCGAGATATTGTTTGAAACCGGGTCCGCTGAACTGGTTTCAGAGGCGGCTCATATCCTTTCCGATATAGTTAACCTGATTGGGGATAATCCCCAATACATGGTCGATATTCAGGGCCATACGGACGATCGGCCAATACACACCGCTAAGTTTGCCTCCAATTGGGAGCTTTCGGCAATAAGGGCTACTACTGTGCTGCGATTCCTTATCAGCAAAGGGATTTCAGAGGAGAGGCTTACCGCAACCGGCTTTGCAGACCTAAAACCGGTTGCCACGAACGAAACCCCGCGAGGAAGACGAAAAAACAGGAGGGTGGAAATTGTTCTCAAAGAGAAAAAGTGAGCTGATGGTCATAGACGACGGCGACGACAGGAGGTCGTTTTTCAGGGTTACACCCTCAAGCAGGGAACCGGTTTTTGCATCTGTGGGTGCAGGGAAATATAAGGTAAAAGATATAAGTGCGGGGGGCATTGGAATATACAGATATGAGGGTGAGAATTTGGAGGCCGGAAAGGACTATCCGCTTAAGGTTACATTGCCCTTAATAGATCAGGAGATCTCCGGCACCCTGAAGATAATCAGGGCCTCTGATAAGGTATACCACTGTATATTTGTCGACTTGGAAGATCAATGTACGGAAGAATTGCACCGGTTTGTACTGGAAAGACAAAAGGAGATGTTGAGAGAGAAGAAAAAAAAGGTTTAGAATAGTTTTCCTTGATTGATATTATCGCCCTTCCTTTTATCCGCCACGCCGAAATGCCTGTATGCAAGACCGGTTGCGACCCTTCCCTTCGGGGTCCTGTTCAGATAGCCGCTCTGTATCAGAAAGGGCTCATAAACCTCTTCAAGGGTATCCTTTTCTTCGCACAGGGCTGCGGACAGGGTATCCACGCCTATGGGCCCGCCGTCGAATTTCTCAATTATTGTAAGCATAATCTGGCGGTCCATCTTGTCCAGCCCCTTGTCGTCCACTTCCAGTATATCCAGGGCCTTTGAAGCCACGGTGTGGGTAATCCTTCCATCGGCCTCTATTTGTGCATAATCCCTTACCCTCTTCAAGAGCCTGTTTGCTATCCTGGGAGTCCCCCTGGACCTTTTTGCTATCTCCAGCGCACCTTGCCGGTCGAGCTCTATATTCAAAATTTCCGCGGTCCTGGACACTATCTTCTGCAGTTCTTCCGGTCTGTAAAAATCCAGTCTCAAAACCACACCGAACCTTTCCCTGAGTGGCGGCGTAAGAAGACCGGTCCTGGTGGTAGCTCCTATCAAGGTAAAAGAAGGTATTGAAAGCCTTACGGTCTTGGCGGACGGACCCTGCCCGATAATGATATCCAATTTGAAATCTTCGAGCGCGGGGTACAATACCTCCTCCACCACGTGGTTAAGTCGGTGTATTTCATCGACAAACAGTACATCATCCTTGGAAAGGGAGGTTAATATCGCGGCCAGATCGCCTGGTTTGTCCAGCACAGGGCCTGAGGTGGTTCTTATGTTAACGCCGAGCTCTGCGGCTATAATGTGCGCCAGTGTGGTCTTTCCGAGCCCCGGACTTCCGTGGAAAAGAACATGATCCAGGGCCTCGGAGCGTCCCCTTGCCGCCGCTATAAAGATACTGAGGTTTCTTTTTATATCCTGCTGACCGATAAAGGAGTCCAGCCTGGTGGGCCTGAGACTTATATCCAGTGAGCCTTCCTCCGCTACCGGCTTTGGGTCGGTTATTCCTTCCTCCATGACCATTCTGTTTTTTGTCCCCTGTAATACCCTGATAAAGATATCTTTTTAAATAGTTTAGATTCCGGAAGTACTTAACTTGGACAGATTTCTCAGGGCGTATTTCAAAAGCGTCTCTATGTCAACATCTTCATCCTTCACCAGAATATTTTCCAGGGCCTTTTTTGCGGATCTCTTCGGATAACCAAGATTCATCAAGGCGGAAAGGGCATCCTCAAAGATTTCCTTGTTTTTTGTATGTATGCTTTCTAAAGCAGGCCTTTCAACACCAACGCTTCCCGGAATAAAGGATGCTTTTTCCTTGAGCTCCAGCACTATTCTCTGGGAAGTCTTTTTACCCACTCCGGGTATGGCGGATATCCTGTCAGAATCGGACCTTGTTATGGCGTCCAGCAGGTCTTCCAAGCCGATTCCAGAAAGGATGCTCAAAGCCAGCCTGGGGCCTATACCGGATACAGAGATGAGGAGCATAAATATTTCCTTTTCCTTTTCCGTCTTAAAGCCGAACAGCTGGAGCAAATCCTCCCGGACATGGGTATATATGTGCAGGCTCACCTCCTGGCTTTCCTCGGGCAATTGATAAAAGGTGGAAAGCGGTATATAAATTTGGTAACCCACGCCGGCTGTATCCACGATTATCAATTGGGGATTTTTGCCTGCAAGGATTCCGGTTAAACGGGCTATCATTGGCTGATCTTATCCTCGAATCTCGTCCAGTTAAGGTGGCAAATTGCTATGGCCAGGGCGTCCGCGGTGTCCAATGAGAGTTGGTTATCGATACCGAGTAGGGCCTTTACCATGGACCTCACCTGTTGCTTTGTGGCCCTCCCGTAGCCGACCACCGATTGTTTTACCTGCAATGGGCTATATTCAAATACCTTTAAGTTGCAGTGCATGGCGGCCAGCAGGGCCGCCCCTCTTGCATGACCTATCTTCAGTGCGCTCTTTACGTTTTTTGAAAAGAATACGTCCTCTATGGACATCTCTTCGGGTTTATAGGTTTGGATGATGTCAACGAGGGAAAGAAATATCTTATGCACCCTAAAATGAAAGGCCTGGGAACCGGAAAGTGAAATCTTTCCGGCCTCCAGGAATACAAGACTGCCCTCCTCCTTTTTAATCAACCCGTAACCGGTATTTAAAGAACCGGGGTCAATCCCAATGACCAGCATCAGGATATGGCCTCCATGACCTCGTCGGATATATCAAAATTGGCGTAAACCCGTGTGACATCGTCATTATCCTCGAGGTTTTCCATTAGGATTAACATCTGCTGGGCCTGTTTTCCTTCCAGGGGTACATTTGACTGGGGGATCATGGTTATCTCCGCCATGGTATATTCCAGTCCGGATTTTTCGATAATATCTTTTACCTGTTCAAAAATCGACGGATCGGTTATCACTTCCAGCTCTTTTTCCTGTTCCTTTATATCCTCTGCACCTGCCTCCAGCGCTATCTCGTACAGTTTTTCCTCGTCTACCTGGTCCTTTTGAAATACTATGAGCCCCTTCTTTGAAAACATCCAGGAAACACATCCGGCCTCTCCCAGGCTACCCCCGTATCTCTCGAATACATTTCTTACCTCGGCCACCGCCCTGTTCTTGTTATCGGTCATTGCCTCCACCAGTACAGCTGCCCCTCCTGGCCCGTACCCTTCATAGGTAACCTCTTCGTAACTGAACCCTTCCAGCTCGCCTGTTCCTTTTTTTATGGCCCTTTCTATATTGTCCTTGGGCATGTTTTCGGCCTTGGCCGCTGACATGGCTGTCCTTAGCCTGGGGTTTGAATCAGGGTCTTTCCCTCCCAGCCTCGCGGCTATGGTAATCTCTTTTATCAATCTGCTGAATGTCTTTCCCCGCTTGGCGTCAACTGCACTTTTTTTATGCCTTATTGAGTGCCATTTAGAGTGTCCGGACATAATTACTCCCTGTAATTTTTTGATCTTTTAACATAGTTTCCGGCATTTTGCCATATCAATTTATCCGGGCCATAGACTGAATTTCTGTACTCTCCTATTATTCATCCCTGAAAAGATACTGAGCATAAGAAAAATTTTTTAAATTATTATATTATTATTAAGGAGACCTTGCCAGAACTTTCTGCTTTGCATTTTGACCTGTGGTTGTTAGTCTAATAATCAAGGGAAAAATTAAAAGTGGGGTAATTGTATGGGAGTATTTTCCTTTTTGTTTAAAAAGCAAAAGATAGTGGAAGAACTTATTTTTACCTACTTGGATAATTTGCGGGCAACGGAGCAGAGTTTCTATAATGCCCTGGAAGCATACTTCGAAAAGGGTGAAAGGTCAGAGGAATTCGACCGGTTAACAGAGAAGACCCATGAGGGTGAATCCAAAAGTGATGATATCAGACTGGAGATAGAGACCATTATGTACGAAAAGGCTCTTATACCGGAATCCAGGGAGGATATCCTGGGTCTTTTGGAGAACATAGATACAATACCCAATTGCTGCCAGAGGATACTTTACATGATACAGACCCAGAACCTTGTCATACCTTCCTTTGTTTACCCTGACATAAGGGAGCTGATAAACATATCTATGGAATCCTTTCGACTGGTAAGGGAGGAGGTCAAGTTGTTATTCAAGGAACCTGAGAAATTGAAAGGCCTGTCAGTTTCCATAGACCGCAAGGAAAGCACATGCGACCAAATCGAACGGAGAATCATTTCCCGGTTATTCGATTCCGACCTTGAGCCCATAAAAAAGATATTGCTGAAGGAACTAATTCTGGAAATAGGGGATCTTACAGATTATGCAGACAGGGTTTCCCGAAGAATAAATATAATAGGTATAAAAAGACGTGTTTGATGCGTTATCTTTTTAGCGGGTTATTCTTGGGGTGGTCCCTGGGTGCAAATGACGGGGCCAATCTTTTCGGAACAGCTGTCACTTCCAAGATGTTGAAATTCCGGAGCGCAGCGTCCCTCGGGGCCGTGTTTGTGCTAATAGGGGCGGTCTGGCAGGGGAAGGCGGGCATTGAGACTATCAAGGGGCTGACAAGTCTTGATCTGAACCTGGCAAGTATTTCTTCGTTGGCGGCAGCCCTTGCCGTGACGGCGATGACTGTTTTTCGCCTGCCCATCTCTACTTCCCAGGCGGTTGTCGGGGCAATAATTGGAATAGGATTGATAGAGGGCCAGCTTAATCTTTCGGGATTGGGCAAGGTGATCTTGTGCTGGTTCGGAACCCCTGTCGGCGGTGTTTTTGTTAGCATTTTTTTTTATAAATTATTGGCTGCAGCCTATAACAGGATGGTTGTCAATCTATTCAAAGGCGATGTTATAATCAGGTTGGGCTTGATCATCGGTGGTTGCTATTGCTCATATGCATTGGGGTCAAACAATGTTGCTAATGTTACGGCTGTTTATGTCGGCGCAGGGCTTTTATCTATTTTTAATGCATCCCTTATAGGCGGATTAAGTATAGGCCTGGGTATAGTTACCTACAGCAGGGGGGTAATGGAAACCGTGGGAACCAGGCTTGTAAATTTGGATGCCTTTTCCGCCATGGTAGTGGTGTTTTCAGGCGCAATTACCGTACATTTCTTTACCCTGGTTGGAGTACCTGTTTCCGCCTCCCAGGCTGTCATAGGGGCGATTTTGGGAATAGGAATTGTAAAGGGTATAAAAACTATAAGGCCCGGAACTCTGGGCGTTATAGCCATGGGCTGGTTTATGACGCCTTTGGTGGCCTCCGGGTTTTCTTTTCTTTTGTATAACGTTTTTAACCGGTAGATGATAACCTGGCAACTATTATCCTCCCAAACCCCTGCCCGTTTTATCAAAACAATATCTACTGTACACAGGTTCCGGACACAGGTTCCGGGTTCCAGGTTCATAGTTCAAGGTTAAAAAACATATTATCCCCTTTCATAAATATTCCTGCTAATTGCACCCCGGGGAGAGTGCGGGTGCCTCTTATTTTTAAACGGAGAAAAACCTTACTCTATATCCGGCTTATGCTTCGAATACAAGGCGGGCGATAGGCAGAGATACACTGTGAAAATTCCTGGTTATACGGATAGCACATATCCTGAGGCCTCCCCGCCCGCCGGGAGCACCTGGAAAGGGCATGCAAAACCGGATACGTTTAAAAAAAGAGATGCCCGTGATCTCCCTTCCTGGAAGCCGGGGAAGGGTTGGGAAAAAGATGGTGGTGCTTTTTGAATGTGACTGTTGTGAAGGGCGTCGTTCTTTTCTGTGGCTTAACCTATCCTTGTTTCTTGTTTCTGGATGCTGGTTTTAAAAGAAACACCTTCATTTTTTCCTTTCCAGCATCAAGGGGCCAGCGGCCAGCAAAAAGACCAAACCTGGAGACTCGGAAAAAGAGAAAAGCACTGCCATCTTTTTCCGGTAAACTTTCTTTTTATGGCATAGCTCGAGATAGCTGCCAAGATATTTCTTCAAAAATTATAGATTTCCAAAACCATTTAGAATAATATTCAATTCATATATCCGGCGCTGTCCGAAAATAAACCCTATCGGTAATTCTCATGGGGTATAAGAATTGGTTCGAAAAGGAAAGCTATTGTATCCACCATCCTTATGTCTTCCGCAGCATTTAATAAATCATTTTATTCAAAGCACAAGGTCTATAGCTGTTGGGAGCAATCAGACCCCCCTAATCGTGTATTACGGCGCCACCTTGAAACACTGGGAAACCTTGAGAGGGTTTTTTGTGATATTTTTCAATAATGCACTTGCCCACCAAGGGAATTAACTATGGCTAATGTAAGAAATCCAAATTACTACGGTTATATCATTGCTGCCGCTTGTTTCAGCATTCAGGCAATAAGTATAGGCACTCGGGTATCCTACGGAGTTTTTTTCAATCCTTTGATTGAGGAATTTGGCTGGTCAAGAGCTACTGTTTCCGGCGCCTTCTCTGCGGGATTTCTCATTATGGGCTTTTCCAGTATCTTTGTAGGCAGGTTAATCGATAAAACAGGGCCAAGGAATGTGATGACCGCCACCGGTTTATTATTCGGGTTGGGTCATTTGCTCATGTCCAGACTTGGTTCTGTCTGGCAGTTGTATCTGTTTTATGGTGTCCTCACCGGAATAGGCTTATGCTCAGCTGATGTAATCACCTTGAGCACTACGGCCCGCTGGTTTTCCAGCAAGAGGGGGCTCATGACCGCCGTAGTTAAAATCGGTACTGGCGTCGGGCAATTAATCATACCACTTGCGGCAAGCTTTCTCATTTTAAGTTACGGTTGGCGAACTTCCTACATCATTGTCGGCTCAGGATTGCTACTGCTGCTTTTGCCAATCGCCCAATTTCTCAAGTTTCCGCCGGAACAGATTGATCCCATGGCGGATTATAAAAGGGAAACCTCACCCTTTATACAATATCCATCCGATGAAGGTCTTTCCCTAAACGAAATATATCGTACCAGACAGTTCTGGACGATCTGTGCAGCCACTTTTTCCATCTTCTTTTGCCTCCAGGTTATCATAATTCATATAATCCCGCATGTCCGGGATATAGGCATTTATCCGACAAAAGCCGCAAGCATTGTCTCTCTGATTGGAGCAGTGAGTATGGCGGGACGGTTTTTTACAGGAATCTTAATTGATCGAATAGGCGGGAAAAAAGCAATTACTCTGTGTTTTATCTTCCTTATCGCCGGGCTTCTTTGGCTTCAAATAGCCAAAGAGCTCTGGATGTTTTATCTTTTTGCCTTAATCTATGGGCTTGCACACGGAGGGTTTTTTACCGCAATTTCTCCCATCGTGGCCGAGTTTTTCGGGATAGGAGCTCATGGCCTCCTCTTTGGCACCGTTCTTTTCAGCGGTACCATTGGAGGTTCGATTGGCCCTGTTCTGGCAGGGTATATTTTCGACGAAACCGCAAAATACAATCTAGCTTTCTGGCTTTGCTTACTGATAAGCATTATAGGCCTGACGCTCTTCCTGCTACTGAAGCCAATGGAAAAAAGGGGACGGACAGAAAAAATTTTTGGTTCTGTAGCCTTAAGTTAGTCAAAGTGTTTGAATAAGATGTCCTCTTGTGCAGATCCATTTATGTATAATGCACGACAAACTCTTGTCACACTTAAATTAACTGATTTTTGGGCAATTGCTGATACCGAATTCTTGGTCGTACATTCATTTAGTGCAGCCTAAATGGTTTATGCCGGTTCATTGGCCTAATGGGGAACCCATCGTAAAACCAGGGGCCAGTAACCAGAAACCAGCGATAAAAAAGCCCTCTCTTTTTTAAGAGAGGGCTTTTTTTGGTTAGCAGGTCAAATAAAACCGGCCTGCATTTTTTTATATTTTTTAGAATACGATCTGGAACTGGACGCCTGCGATAGTCTCTTCACCGAGCTCTGTTGTTCCGCCTCCGGCCCAGTCAACTTCTCCCCAGTCATACACGGTGTATTCCGGCCTTATGATAAAGGTCTTGCCAACCACTATGGGAAGGTTTGCGCCGTACATATCTCTTGCTCTCTCATCGTCACCGGCACCACCCGCATAGGCCTCGGAGCCCTGGGATCCGTAGTACACATTTAGCGTAGCCTTTCCGAACTTGTACCCGCCTGCTATCCAGTATGCATAATGATCGGTGTCCTCTATGCTATTACCGTTCATCTGCGGACCTGGATCCCATATACCGAGCAGTAAATTGGTGGATGACCCCCAGTTTACACCCATGCTGTATTCGCCTGAAAGGCTGAAGGGTCCGGTAGCGAACTTGGCACCCAGGGAGTAGGCGGTTACGTCATAGCTGCTTTCCACGGCACCTGTCTCATCAAATTCAGCCTCAGCGTAAGATAAAGAGGGAATCAGTGTAAGGGGACCGAATTTTATGGTCAGCGCCGCATCAAACCTCGGCGTGGTCGTCTCATCATTGCCGACGCCAGCAGGATGACCCAAATCCGCGCCAGCGTCTCTCGGCTCTACCAGCGCCAGCTTGAGACCAAGGGCCTCTCCCAGGTTCATGTCGAGCCCTACCAGTGGATGCCTGTATGCATCAAAATTACCAAAACCCAGGCCCACCACGTGGAGGCCGCCGCTTTCCTCGCCCAGCAGCTGGGGAGGATTTAGGGGTGCCACAAAGGCCTGTGTCTGCCCTGCAATCAGCTTCATGTTGGGAGAGAATTTCCACCAGCCGTACGCGTGTCTCAGCCTGACAGAGTCAGCCTCATTTTGTACCGAGTTAGGGCCACCGAGTCCAAGCTCGATGTGCATGCCCACATCACCGGCGTCGTTGGACCACTTGCCGTAAAGCCTGGTGATATCCGGTACCTCGAATTCGGTCTGTTCCCAGTCATTTGTACCTGGCTTGAGCCAGGACGCGTCTTTGTCTACATCATGCATGTAGGCATCCATGAATATGATACCTCCCATGTGTACCTTTGCCATGGCCGGGATGCCGAATGCAAGGACAAGTGCAAAAGCAGTAAATACTACCAATAATTTCCGCATAACTCTTTCCTCCTAAAAGGTTTAGATTAACCAAATAATTCAAAAAACCGTCTCTCTTGAATCCTTTTCCTGCTTCACCTCCTTTCCCTTTATTTTTTTAAAGATAAAAATTTTATGGACATCTACCATCCTTAAATAAAAATGTCAAGATTTTTTTAGCCATTTTAGCCTTTTCTGAAAGGTTTTTTAGGTATAGGCTAACATTATCCTAACAATCTTGGCCAACCATCATCAGTGAACCTCGAACCACGAACCCTGCACCTGAGCGTGTGTATATAACAATTTTCCCTATAACAACATACAGTAGGTTTCTCCGAGCTGGGGGCAGCGCCGCTCCTTTGCCTGAATTATTTCACCGCAGAGCCGCAGAGAACGCAAAGAAAGCTTTTTGTTTTTCGCTGAGGGGGCGAAAAACAAAAAGTGCACGTTTTCCCTTTGCCGTCCTCTCAACGGCAAAGGGAAAAATATTAACCTCTGCGCCCTCTGCGGCTCTGCGGTGAAAGTATAATTTAAAGCCCAAAGCACCACTATCTTTTTTTTGACGGATTCGATAAAATTCGATATTCTATATCTTCGCAAATGGTTAATACTTCAATACAGAATGGTACTGGCCCTTTTTGTCCACCTTGTCTCCCACCGCAGTACCGCAGAATCTGCACCGGTATTCATACTTGTCTCCCTCTGGCAGGACAAGAAGCAGAAATTTCGACACAGGCACCGCCCTCTTGCACTTGGGGCAGTATAACTCGGTTGCCTCGAACTCACTATAACTCGACTCCCGCTGATTACTGTTTGAAGATGGATATCTAAACGGCTCCTGAATATCCATGGATTATTTCTCCTTGGGTGGAAAATACTTATTTACTTTATACTTTACAAAGACTGTAAAAAAATGCAAGTAAAGAGTGAAATTTTTTACCAATTGTCAGCCTCTAAGAATAATAGACAATAAAAAACAAGGAGGGAAGAATGAAGATAAAACATATTGATCACATAGGAATAGCGGTTAACAATATTGAAGAGGCAAAAAATTTTTTCGCGGATACGCTGGGCCTGAACCTGGAAAAGACGGAAACCGTGGAAGACCAGAAGGTAAAAACCGGGTTTTTGCCTATAACGGACAGCGAGCTGGAGCTGCTTGAATCCACCGCGCCTGACGGCCCCATAGCAAAGTTTATCGAGAAAAAAGGCGAGGGAATACAGCATATTGCATTCAGGGTGGAAAACATAGACGAGGCACTGAATGAGTTAAAGGAGAAGGGCGTGAGGCTGATAGACCAGGAGCCCCGCAAGGGCGCCGGCGGCGCAAGGATTGCATTCATCCACCCCAGGGAGACCCACGGTGTGCTGGTGGAGCTTTGCGAAAGGGGCTGAGGCGATTCCCAGGGCTGAGAGCGGTTAATGAACCGTTTTTCAGCATCAACCTGCAAGACCCAACAACGAGGCGGCGTTTTCCCCGCATATCCTGTTTATGGCATCACCGGGCAACTCCGCCTCTTTCATTTCCCTGAAATACCGTCCGGGTTTAATAAGCGGAAAATCGCTTCCGAATAGTATCTTTTCCGGGCCCAAAATTCGGGAGGCAACAAGGTATATCTCCCTATCGTAGAGATAGGGCGAGGCGGCAGTATCAAACCACGTATTTTTCAGGGCCTCTTTCACGTCTTTCTTCATAAGCCCGTAGAAAAATATTCCACCTCCCCAGTGGGCAAGTACGATTTTGTTCTCCGGAAAACAGATCAAGAATTCGTATATCGCCCTAAGGCTCATGGGCGCTTTTCCCGGATAATAATGTCCTACCGGCTCGTTGGTATGCAGCAGCAGGGGTACCTCGAGTTTACGGGCTTTCTCTGCAATGGGCCTGAATCTTTCCCTGAATTCCTCACCCATGCCTGACCCGTAAATGGCCAGTTCTCCCACGCCTGAAAGCCCGGATTCCAGGCAACGCTCAAACTCCCTTGCCGCACCCTTCGCCAGGGGGTGAAATGTGCAGAACCCTATAAGCCGGTCGGGGTATTTTTCAACGGCCTCCAGAATATAGTCGTTGTTTCTCTCGAAATATTCCTCGGTATTCCAGGGGAAGCCGAATACCACGGATTTGTCTATGCCCTGCTCATCCATGTTCCGGATAAGATCCTCGAAACCGGCAATCTTTGAACCAGGATTGCTGTATAAAAGCTTAAACCCCTGCTCCCGGTCAAAAAAATCTTCCCTTTTATCCCTTACCTCTGGCGGAAACATGTGGGTATGAAAATCAATTATCATTTTTATCCCCTTAAAATTTATTCAAACCTTTGATTCAAGGTTATAGACGGAATAAAATTTCTTTGCAATACTATATCTCCCCTGAGCAGCCGTTCCGGACACAGGTTCCGGGTTCCAGGTTCACAGTTCAAGGTTAAAAAACATAA
>CAZZPR010000047.1:0-25713 GCA_964655655.1 uncultured Desulfobacteraceae bacterium
GCGTCGCAGCAAGGTTTTTCAGGCCGCAGTAGTTGGCTGCTGCACAATCCGGGTTCAACCCTGGAACAGGTTTATTTTTTAGTTATTTTTCCCAGCTGGACGCCTAACCAGTCCTTTATTCTGTCTATAATGGAGGGTTTTTTAACATTAAGTTTACATTCCGCAGTTTTTTCCGAGAGCATGCTGATTGCACGGACTTTATAAACCCCTTTGGGCATGGGAGGTCCGGTGACAATTATTATGTTTTCCATTTCATCATTTTCGCCGAGCCCGGCCCTGAGGAAATCGTTCACCTTGGCAAGTGTGCCCAACTTCGCATCAAATGTGCCGTTATTTTTTACATCCGCAGAGGCTATTGAAAGATCCTGCTTTTTTCCCTCAACCGGTACATCCAGGAGTTTTATTATGATGCTGCCTTCTGGGTTAAAACCGGAACCGCTGAAAACCACTTCCGTATCCATCAATTTTGCGACACCCAGGCGTATTGTGCCGGGGTTGACAACCATTTGCGGAGACTTAACATGTGGATCAAGGGTCTTCACAGGTTCCGAACATCCGGATGAAAGGAAAGCAACAGAAAAGATAGAGATAATCAAAAAGCACTTTGTGGTTAGTCTTTTCATTTTATACCCCGTTAAAATTTTTGGTTTAAGGTATATCTATTTAATACATTCAGTGCGATTAAAATAAGGCTTTTTCCGTAATCAACGCCTTTTCTGGTATTTTGTTACGGCCCTGTTGTGTTCGGAGAGCGAAGTTGAGAAATAATGGCTTCCGTCGTTTTTGGATACAAAATACAGATAATCTGTTTCAGCGGGCTTAAACACAGCCTCCAGCGCCTCCTTGCCGGGATTCGATATGGGTCCCGGGGGTAGGCCCCTGTTTGTGTATGTGTTGTAGGGATTTGGTGTTTCAAGGTCTTCCCTGGTAAGATTTCCGTCGAAATCCTTAAGCCCGTAAATTACTGTTGGATCACTTTCCAGCCTCATTCCCCTTTTAAGCCTGTTAATAAAAACCGATGCGATCAAGGGCCTCTCCTCAGGCCTGCCGGTTTCTTTTTCCACAATGGAGGCCAGTGTTACTATCTCCTTTACAGATGACAAGGGCCCCGGAGGTTCCAGGTCCCGGCCAAGGGAATGGAAAACATTCCAGAAACGGTTTATCATAAGATCTATAACAGACCTTGCATCCATGCTTTTGTTTATATAATAAGTATCGGGAAATAGATACCCTTCCAGTCCGTTTCCATCGATATTATACGATGCTGCGATCTTTTTTTCATTTGCAATAGAAATGAATGCCTCTTTGCTGGCCAGGGCCTTTTTTTCCAGTATATCCGCTATTTGTTTGATATTCAATCCTTCAGGTATTGTCACAGGGTAGGTTTTTACCGCGCCGGAGGATAGGAGATTGAATAATTTCACCGGCGGCATCGATTTGTTAAGGTTGTATTCCCCGGCCTTTATGCTCCTTGAGCCGCCTTTTAAAAAGGCCCACAGCATGAAAAGTTCTTTGCTTTTCAAAAACCCTCTTTTTTCAAGTTCCCCTGCTACCCGCCTCAAGCCGGCCCCTTTTTTCACTATAAATGTTTTATCTTTTCCACCATGCCCGGGGGGGCTTATCAAAAAATAGCCGAAGTAAAGGGAAATGAAGACAAAAAGGATAAAAAGTAAAAGTATTATTAAAGATATTGACCTGGTTTTTGTCATGCATTGTTCCTGGAAAAGAAATGACAACCAAAGGGCCGATGTAAAATTTTATACAGGGAACAGTTTGGATAAAAAATCCGGTATTTTGGGCCGTTTTATGCCTCCCACCCCTCCAGTACCCTAAGAGGACATTGGGAACAAAGGGGCTTTTTCTTGCAGAACTCTTTGCCCGCCTTGACTATCAGGGCGTGGAACTCCTTGAATAGCTCCGCGTCGTTATCAAGATTATCCATGAAAAACACCTGTATATCCTCATACCCGGCTTCTTCGTATATAAGGCCGTGCCTTGCAAGTATCCGGTAGGTATAGGCGTCGACTACAAAGACGGACCTTCCGGCTCCATACAGGACAATACTGTCAGCGGTCTCCATCCCTATCCCGTTAACGGATAAAAGGCTTTTCCTGAGGGACTCCGTATCAAGGGAAAATAGTTTTTCGATATTGCCGTCAAAACCTTCTTTAATTAATCTAACAAGGCTTTTCAAGCGTTTGGCCTTAAGATTGTAGTACCCCGCGGGTTTTATGTATTCCGCCAGTATATCCGGGGACATTTCATACAAACTGTTTACGGACAGGAGGTTTTTATTTTTCAGGTTTTGTATAGCCCTTTCCGCGTTATTCCAGGCGGTATTCTGGGTTAGTACGGCCCCGATCATCATTTCCAGCTCTGTTTCCGCGGGCCACCAGTTCTGGGGACCGAATTCGGAGAGAAGCAGGCCATAAACCTCCATCAAAATTTGTCCGGTTTTGTTTATCGATCTAACTTCCATTTATTTTATATGCCCTTTCTTGCAATCTTGACACGGGGTTAAAGATACCTTAGATTAAATCCCTATGTCAATGCAGCAGCTTAAGAAAACACGGAATATAGGTATCATAGCCCATATAGACGCCGGCAAAACCACTATAACGGAAAGGGTTCTCTTCTATTCCGGCAGGTCTCATAAAATGGGAGAGGTCCATGACGGGGAAGCGTTTATGGACTGGATGCCCGAGGAACAGGAACGAGGCATAACAATAACCTCTGCTGTGACAACCTGCAGGTGGCTTAACCACACAATAAATGTAATAGACACACCCGGGCACGTGGATTTTACCATAGAGGTGGAGAGATCCCTGAGGGTCCTGGACGGCGCCATAGGAGTGTTTTGCGCCGTGGGCGGGGTAGAGCCCCAATCGGAGAAGGTATGGCACCAGGCGGACAGGTATAGAGTTCCAAAGATAGCATTTGTAAACAAGATGGACCGAATAGGCGCCGACTTTCAACGTACAATAGATATGATAAGAGAGAGGTTAGGCGCTGCTCCCTTGATTCTTCAATTGCCCTGGGGCAAGGAGGAAAATTTTCAGGGCGTTATCGACCTGGTAAACATGAGGGCAATCTCATGGAACGAGAAAGACCTGGGACTTTCTTTTGAGAGTGGGCCCATTCCCGGGGAATATAAGGATGAGGCCGAAAATTACAGGGAATTGATGATAGAGACCCTGGCGGAAAGTGACGATGAGATAATGGAAAAATATCTATCCGAGAAAGAGATAGAAATCGATTTCATTAAAGAGGCCATAAGGAAATCCGCCTTGAGGCTTGCATTGGTGCCCGTATTTTGCGGGGCGGCACTTAAGAATAAAGGGATACAGCCGCTTTTGGATGCTATCGTTGATTACCTTCCTTCCCCCATGGATGTTCCGCCCATAGAAGGGGTAAAGCCTGACACCGGAGAAAAAGAGGCCAGGCCAGCAGAACTTAACGGCCCCTTTGCTTCCCTGGCATTCAAGGTGGTGATGGATCATGGAAGGAGGATGACCTACATGAGGATATACTCCGGGGAGGTAAAGCCCGGGGCGATGGTTTACAACAGCACGAAAAACTTCACCGAAAGAATGGCCAGGATTATGAGGATGCATGCAAATAAAAGGGAAAGGGTGGACAGGGCCATATGCGGGGATATTGTGGCTGTTATGGGATTTAAGGAGACCACTACTGGAGATACCCTTTGCGGCCGGGATAATCCCATATTACTTGAGTCCATGGAGTTTGACCAGCCTGTTATAAGCATTGCGGTGGAGCCCAAGCAATTGAAGGACCAGGATAAGCTCATGGATTCCCTTGAAAAGATGGCGGATGAGGACCCCACTTTCAAATTCAAAATGGATGAGGATACTGGTCAGATAATAATATCCGGAATGGGGGAGCTTCACCTGGAAATACTGGCGAAGAGGCTAAAGAGGGAGTTTTTCCTGGACGTAAACACAGGAAAGCCCCAGGTGGTCTACATGGAAACCATAACTAAAACGGCTTCTGCAAAAAAGGTCTTTGACAGGGAGTGGGCGGGTACCATGCATTTTGCATCGGTAAACCTGGAGGTCTCCCCGCTAAACAGGGGAAAAGATAAAAAATTTATAAATAAGTGCTTAAACCCCTTGATGACCGAGGAATTTATCAAATCGGTGGAGGAGGGCGCCAAAGAGGCCTCAGAAGCAGGGGTTCTATCCGGATACCCGGTAACAGATATTCAGGCGACTCTTCTGGATGCCGAGGTAAATGAGGAGTTTTCCACTCCCCTGTCTTTCAGGATAGTAAGTTCAATGGCCTTTAAAGAGGCTTGTGGTCTTGCCCGGCCCGTTCTCCTGGAACCGATAATGAGTTTGGAGATAGTGGCACCCGAAGAATTCGTCGGGGAGGTAATAAACGATTTGAATGCCAGAGGGGGCAGGATGGAGCAGATTGAAACAAAGGGAAATGTCAAAATTTTGTCATCCTTTGTGCCCCTTTCAAAGATGTTCGGATATTCCACCGATCTTCGCTCTGCCTCCCAGGGAAGGGCTACCTTTACCATGCAATTTTCTCATTACGGCAGGGTATAAGATTTGCATAAAATTATCTTATCTACCAGGCTGTATAACTTTATTCGGTAGGCGTCTTGTCAAGGACCATAATCCATATTGATATGGATTCATTTTTTGCTGCCATTGAGGTAATGGACAATCAGTCCTTAAAAGGGAAACCCGTGATCGTAGGAGGACCGGCCGAGAGGGGAGTTGTTTTCACCGCAAGTTATGAGGCCAGGAAATACGGGGTAGGCTCCGCCATGCCCATGTATCAAGCAAGAAAGAAATGCCCCCAGGGGATATTTCTTCCGGTAAGAATGGAAAGGTACAAGGGGATATCCGGCAGGATTATGGATATGCTGTGTGAATTTACACCCCTTGTTGAGCAGGTATCCATTGATGAGGCGTATCTGGATATCACCGGCACAAGGAACCTTCTAGGTGAACCCGAAGAAGCGGCCAGAAAAATAAAAACCAGGGTTTTCGGGGAAACAGGCCTGACATGTTCCGTGGGAATCGCCCCTAACAAAATCCTTGCAAAGATGGCATCCGACATGAATAAACCCGACGGGTTGACTGCAATTCATGATAATGAAGTGGAGGTTTTTTTATCCGCGATGCCGGTGCAGAAGATACCCGGAGTAGGAAAAAACGCCTTTCAGAGGCTAAGAAAATCAGGTGTAAGAACAGCAGGGGACCTTCAAATCCTGGGCAGGGAAAAACTTTCCCGGGAATTCGGAAAATTCGGATTCCGGCTGTATGAGATTTCAAAAGGCATAGATGATTCGCCGGTGAGTTCCATCAGGGGTGCCAAGTCCATAAGTTCAGAGGGAACCCTGAAAAACGACTCTGGTGATCCGGTGGTGTTAAGAAAGCACATAAGGAAGCATATCAAAAATGTGGCAAGAAGATTAAGGAAAGACGGGCTCCTGGCAAGGACTGTAACCTTAAAGATTAGGCTTGATGATTTTTCCACAATTACCAGGAGCCGTACGCTTTACCAGTCAACAAATATTACCGAGTTTTTGGAGAAGCCGGTATGGGAATTGCTTCAAGATTATAAATTAAAAGGCAAGGTTCGGCTCGTTGGGGTTTCTGTTTCCAATATCCGGGACGACAAAAAGGGGTTGCAGCTGGGTCTGTTTGAGCAGGGAACCGAACAGGGAGCCAGGGGAAAGGTAGATAAGGCATTGGATGAGATAAGGGAAAGATTCGGGGAGGAGACCATAAAAAGGGGTGACCTTTAGAGGCTTGTCACTTTTCGAACATTTTCTGATCTACAAATTAAAAACGGAGGTAGGTTCCACATGAGGGGATCAGCGAAGGTTTTGCTGTTGCTGGTGTTTTTTTTAATGTTTTTTATGACCTCAACCGCCACTGCCCGGCAGGTTCGAGCGGGTGACAAGAAAAAAACCATCCTGATTGCGGGCCTTACGGAAAAGGGTCAAAAGGCCCAGGAAAAATTAGACCAGATGAGCCCGGAGGAGCTAAAGGAACTGGACAAGAAGCTGGCCAGGGCCCTGACCCTTTTTTATGACCGTGAATATGCAAAATCTTTGGCCATATTCAGGGAAATATCCTCCCAGGTGGAGACCATGGATATAATGTTCTGGCTCGGGCAGAGCGCAATGAAGGTTGGAAAGACAAAACTGGCCGTACAGAAGTTCAAGGATATGCTGTCCATAGATCCCTCTCTCCACAGGGTAAGGCTGGAGCTGGCTACCTGCTATTTCCAGATGGGGGATCATGAAAAGTCCAGGAAAGAGCTCAAAACCGTGCTCAGGGCAGAGCCGCCGGAACAGGTAAAAGTGAAAATACATAAGCTTCTGGCGGCAATAGACACTATGACCAGGAGGGCATTCGCCAGCCTCAGGCTGTCACAGAGCATTCAAAGGGACGACAATGTGAGTTCAGGCCCGGAGGAAGACCTTATCTCGGTCCAGGGCGGAACTGTGAGCCTGGGTAAAAAGGAAAAAGCACTCAAGGATTGGGTTACAGTAACCAATTTTTACGGGAACCTCTTATATGATATTGGTGAAAGAAAAGGTTTTGCGTGGAATACCGCCGGCTCCTTTTACAGGAGCCATTGTTTTGACTATTATGAATTTGATTTCCTGCAGGGCGGGTTGACCGCCGGTCCCTGGTGGATGGGCGAGAGAAGTATATTAAAAATACCCTTTGGATACTCACAGTCGGTATACGGACATGAACACCTGTATGATACAAAATCCTTCAACCCCTCTTATGAATATCACCTCACCGGCTACCTTTCACTGAAGACCTATTTTTCGTACGAGGACGAGGTATATGAGCCCTTTGACAAGGAGAATTATGACAGCGTAAAAAGGTATTACGGTATTTCACCCTCATTTTATTTCAATGACAGGAAGGACATAATTACCCTGGATATAAATCATGAAAACACAAACGCCAGGGACAACAGGTATTCTTACGAGGCCATGAATTACTCCGTGTCGTACTTTAAGAGGATTTTGAAGGATACGGAATTTCTAATCAAATATACCTATCTCGAAAGAGAGTATGACACCAGTCCCCTTTTTTACAACCAGGACAGAGAAGACCGGAGGCACACTTTTTACACCGCCCTGAGCCGTAACTTTCTCGATCACTATTTTCTGTCCCTGCATTATTATTACCTGGAAAACGATTCCAACGCGGACCTGTATTCCTATGACAGGAGCATTTACGGGCTCAGCTTGGGGGTAAAATTCTGATGCGACCTATAATTATGGCTTTAATAATTAAGTTAATTTTCTGCATTTTTTTTATTGCAACCTTGATGACACAGGGACCAGTTCTGTGTCCGGCCCAAGAATCACCTCTGTCATTTATTAAGGCCCGGGAGCTAAAAAAGAGGGATTCCAGGGGAGTTGTTCATCTCGGCGTACCTATTACCCTGAATTACCAGGTCAACTCGGTCAAGGTCGATCCCCATTACTATCCGCAGCTGCTCGAGTTGACGGATGCACTGAAGATCCCGTCCAGAGAGAATTATTTTCTTATACTTAAGGGATACACGGATAACACCGGTTCACCGGAAATAAACTCCAAAATCTCAATGGGGAGGGCAGAAGGCCTGAAGCGACTTCTAATAGAGCGGTATTACTTGACACCTGAAAGGATTAAGGCAGAGGGACTGGGTTCTTCAAGCCCTGCAGCCTCGAATGAAACCCCTGAGGGGAGGAGGCTGAACAGGAGGGTGGATGTGCATGTATACGGCGATGTTTCCGAGTCCGTTAAGTTTATTGAAAAACTGGAGGCTAAAGAATGAAGAAGGCATGTATTATATACTGGTTTACGGTGGTTTTAATCCTGGCATTTTACTCTTCGGCATGCCCTCAATCACGCCGGGGATTTGATCTCAGAGGTTCTGAAATGCCGGAAAGACTTAAGAACTTTGATATTAAAGATTATTTTATCGAGTCCGAATTCAAAAAGGCCGGTGTGATCCATGCCCTTAACGGAAGGGTTGTGGTTGTTCATAAGGCCACCAGAGAGGCCTTTTTCGGCATGGAGGGAGACTTTGTTTATGAAAACGACTCCCTTGAGACGCTGGATGATTCCAGATGCCGGGTCAAGCTGGTTAACGAGGATGTCATGAGCATGGCCCCGAATACCCGTATCGATCTGGATAAGGTAACCTTTAAAAGGGAAAAGAAATCCTTTTTTAGCATGCTAAAGGGCAAGGCCATGTTTTATGCAATGAGGCTTTTTTCCTTTAAAAAGAGCCGCATGAAAGTGCGTACACCAACTACTGTAATAGGTGTAAGGGGAACCAAGTTCGGGACCCATGTTTACTGGGAGAATAAAGAGGGCAAGGCCGGGGGGGTAAAACTCGCGTACGCAGGCGACAGGATAGACTTGGCCGAACTGGGCCCTATCGGCGCAGGAAAAAGCTACACGGATTGTTTTTCCGAAGACGGATACCTGGATGTTAACGGCAAAACCATAGCCCCCGGACAGATGTACCAGGGAGAGATAAAGGCTGTAAAACCAACTCCCCCTCAATACGTGGAGGGTTTTGAATCCGATACAAAAGTAAAGAAACCCGAACCAGCGGCAGAAGAAGAGATGTCGAAAAAGGAAAAAGAAGAAAAGAAGCCCGCTAAAAAAGAGGAAAAGGAGAAGGAAGGGGAAAAGGAAAAAGATTCTGAAAGGGAGGAAAAAAAGAAACCTCCTGAGGGTGAGGAAGAGAAAAAACCTGTTAGAAGGCCCCCGCCGCCTCCTGAATCTAAGCCCCCGGAAGCACAACCTCCGCCCCCTCCCCCTGAGATTAAAAAGGATCCGGTAGAGGAGGTGGATGAACCGAAAATTGAAGACGGGATGAGGGCAAACGGGATTTCCACGATCATTACAGATAGGAATGGTAAAGCCTATTTCCAGTTGAATCCTACAAAAACCCCGATATATGTAACAGAGGACCCGGATGAAAAGCACTGGCCGGCCGGTATTCGTGTTGCTGGTGAATTGTTTCATAATGAGCGCGGGGCGGTGATGGAAGATTACATGATGGTCACCAAGGAGGCTGAACCCCCCCAAGAAAATGGTAACGGGGATTACAGGCAACAAGGTAATTCCCAAAGAAAGATGACCGTGGAGTATTTTGACTGGGGCTACGGTCAGGACATATCCCGTGAGCCTGCCCACGACTTCAACTATTTTGAAGGAGGGAGTTATAGGGATGAAAAAGGCCATGAATTTTTGAAATGGGGCTGGTGGGAGGATATCTCAGAGAAAGACAAAGGCTTCATAGGAGAACATGACGGCAAGGAGTTTTTCGCTGCCGATGCCACAATATGGGATATAAAGGGTATTTTAACCCATCCGGATTATATAACCTACCTGCACGAGAAGGACTTTAAAGCTGCCTACAATGGACAGGCAAGGGGGATACTTACAGATACTGTTAAAGACAAACCACACTATGAGTGGGGAAGTTTTTCCTGTGAAATCGATTTCGGGAGCAGGATGGTAAAGCGATTCGAAATAGCTACCCAAGGGGTTCATATACAAAATGGAGCCGGAAAACTTTTCGGAGACGGATCCTTTGATATAACCGAATACTCCGGGACAATAATGAAACTTCCCATTAATCAGGATCCGGGGGAAGTCGCAATGGGAGGATGCGGAGGAAGAAAGGCCGAAGGCGTTGGAGGAATATGGTACACCACTGACAGCAAGGGGCGCTATTGGGCCACGGGTGAATTTCATGGAAAGAGATAAATGTAAGATACAGGTTATATTCTTTTTTGCAGGAATTTAACCGAGTGAGCAAAGACGGGCTTTAGGAAACCTTTTACTGGTCACTGGATACTGGTTACTGGTCGCTTGATGCTGGAAAGACAAAAAGAAGGTGTTTCTTGAAAAACCAGCATCCAGAAACGAGAGACCAGTATCTGGTAAGTCATTGAAAAGAACGGCGCCCTTCCCGCCAGTCACATCAGAAAAACACCACCAATTTTAACCCAGATTGTGCAGCAGCCAACTACTGCGGCCTGAAAAACCTTGCTGCAACGCTCTTTTCGCAATTTTGATCCTCAACATATTCATGAATATGCCTGCGGTTCAAAATTGCTCCAACTTCGCGGTTCGCTTGGGTTTTTAAAACCTCGCTACGTTTTCTACTGCACAATATGGGTTGAGCCTATTTTTGGAAGGTTACTGCTGGCTTGCAATATAGGGCGATGAACAGTAGAGATTGAAAATATTTTAAATACTATCTATATTCTTTTGTAGAAAGAAGAGTTATAGATTTTTTGCCATGGAGACAGCGAAAGATATCACAAGTAGGTTCCCGGAATTTTTAAAAAGGGTGGGCGTGGTCGCGGACCGATTGGAAATGAAAGTGTACGCGGTCGGGGGATACGTCCGCGATCTCCTGATAAGAGGAAACGGTGATAACAGGGACGTGGATCTGACCGTAGTGGGGGACGCACTCGTGCTGGCAAGAAAACTGAAAAAGGAGCTTGGTGCGAGGATTCTGGTTACCTATAAACGGTTCGGGACCATAATGTTGGAGGTCAATGGGTACAGGCTGGAATTGGTGACAGCACGAAAAGAGAAATATTTTCCAGAATCGCGCAAACCAATCGTGGAAAGGGCCGGCCCGGAGGCAGATCTCGAAAGGCGGGATTTTACCATCAATACCCTGGCCGTGGGTTTGAACAAGCATACCTGGGGAATACTGTACGACCCCTTCAAGGGATTGAAAGACCTCAGCAACCGGGTAATCCGGACCCCTTTGAATCCCCAAATTACCTTCGACGACGATCCCTTGCGGATTTTGCGAGCCGTTCGTTTTGCAGCGGTGCTTGATTTTCATATCGAGCAGCACACCCGGAATGCAATAAGAAAAATGGCCCACCGGCTGAAGATTATCTCCATGGAGCGGATTGCGGACGAATTCTTGAAAATTATAAACGGGGCAAGCCCTCCTTCAAAGGGCCTTGTTTTGATGGACAGCCTGCGGATACTGCCCTATGTCCTTCCGGAACTGGCGGAGATGAAAGATGTGGAGCAGCGAAAGGATTTTCATCATAAGGACGTATTCCAACATACCCTTCAGGTTCTGGACAATGTTGCCGAGACCTCAGGGGACATGAAACTCCGTCTTGCCGCATTGTTTCATGACATAGGAAAGCCCCGCACCAAACGTTTCGACCATGAGACAGGCTGGACCTTTTACCGCCATGATGAAGTTGGAGCGGAGATGATGGAGGGTATCACCCGGAGGCTCCGGCTCTCCAAGAGCATAAAATCCTATATCCAGAAACTGATTCGTCTCCATTTGAGGCCGATCTTCCTGTCTTCCGAAGAGGTAACGGATTCAGCCATACGCCGCCTGATAGTGGAGGCGGGAGAGGATCTTGATGACCTTTTCGAGCTTTGCAGGGCCGATATCACTTCCGGTAACCCCAATCGGGTGCGCAGGCATTTGCGGGATCTGGAAACATTAAGAGAGCGCGTTGCACATGTCCGGGAAAAGGATAGGCTGAGCTGCTTTCAATCACCGGTGCGGGGGGATAAGATCATGGAAGTCTGCGGCATTCCTCCGGGCCAGCTGGTGGGGAAGATTAAAAAGGAGATCGAAGAGGCCATTTTGGATGGTAAGATACCAAACGACTACCAGGCGGCATTGTCATATCTCCACCAGATCAAGGACCGACTCATAGAAGAAGACCCTGAAAGCATAACAGGCAATTGATATAAAAATACATTATTGGCCCCATGGCGTATCCCCGATTCTTCAATTAATATTTTTTAAAGACCGGATTGTAGAGTGGTTAAATACTGCAAAATCCGGGTTTATAATCCATAATCACAGAAAGAGGAAAGGAGGAAAAGATGGAGCTTACCAGCCTATCCTTTGTACATGAGGGAAGGATCCCGTCAAAGTATACTTGTGACGGCAGCAATGTCAGTCCGCCCTTGGAGATATCCGATACTCCAGACGGGACTGAGAGTCTTGCCCTCATAATGGAAGACCCGGATGTGCCCAAGAATCTCCGGGCGGACGGGATGTGGGACCACTGGGTGGTCTTCAATATCCCCCCGGATACTCAGGAGGTACCGGAAGGCCAGGAACCCCCTGGGACCCATGGGGTGGGGACGAATGGGAATCAAGATTATTTCGGGCCCTGTCCCCCGGACAGGGAACACCGGTATTTTTTCAAGCTCTTCGCACTTGATTCCAAGATGGGCCTCCAAGGAAAGGCCAAGAAATCTGATTTGGAAAGGGCTATGGAAGGCCATATCCTCGAAAAGACGGAGCTGATTGGCCGGTATGAAAGAACCGGATAGACAGGACCTCTTGAAATAGAATACCTTATCCTTTCTGGCATTTGGGGCAATAATAGGCGCTGCGGCCCGAGATTTTCAAAATTTCTATTTTACCTCCGCACTTCGGGCATTTTTGGTCCGTACGCCGGCGAGGGATTATAAAATTTTGGGGAAACCGCTCGGGCTGGGCCTCGCATTCTATGGCCTTGTTCAGCACTTTCCCGATTTGAGTAAACAGCTTTTTCACTGTCTTGTCGTTCAGTTGATTGGGGCGGGCCTTCGGATGAACCCCGCTTTGAAAGAGTATTTCGTCTGCATAGATATTTCCTATCCCGGCCACAAATTCCTGTTTCATAAGCGTGGATTTTATGCTTCCCCGCTGGCTGTTCAGTTTTTCCCTGAACCAGTCCGGGTCAAAGGCGATATCAAGGGCATCGATACCAAGGTTCGTCTCTCTGGTAAATTTATCTACGTTTTCTGTTATCCTGATCTCACCGAGCTTTCTCTGGCAGTCATAGGAAAGATGATACCCGTTTAAAAACTCAATGAGCATCCTGTCATGAGGGGGTTCTTTTTCCATTTCTTTGAAATATTTCAAAAATCCGGTCATCCCGAAGTGAAAGACCAGCCATCTGCCGGTATCAAGTTCAGAGAACAAATATTTTCCGTGCCGTCGAGTGGATTCAAATGTGTTGTCTTTAAGGGCAATCTCCATTTCGGAGGCAGAGATGCCTTTTAATATCTCCGGGCTGTAGATTTGTACTTTTTCGATTTTCTGATTTAAAGAAGTTGAATCTAGGTAACCTCTGAAAACTTCTACATCAGGTAATTCCGGCATGTTTACCTCCCTTTTCTACCGATCTTCCAGGATTGATATGCCGGGCAGCTCTTTTCCCTCTATATACTCCAGAAAGGCCCCTCCTCCTGTAGACAAATGAGTCATTTTGTCTTCCATACCGGCTTGAATCACCGCTGCCACCGAGTCCCCGCCCCCGATAATGGTTGCGGCATCCAGCTCCGCCAAAATACGGGCAACGGCAATTGTGCCTTCAGCAAAGGGATCGGTCTCGAAGGCGCCCAGAGGTCCGTTCCATATAACCATTTTTGCAGGGGCCAGCTTTTCCTTGAATAAATCAACGGTTTGCGGTCCGATATCCAGTATTTTCCAATCAGCAGGGACCCGGTCCACAGAAAGGATTTTTGTATTTGCATCTTCTGCCAGGGCGTCGGCCACCACCACATCAACAGGAAGTATTAGACGCCCCCCCGCCTTATCCGAGATTTGGGCGGCGATATCCAGGCTGTCTTTCTCCACCAGGGATTGGCCCACCTCAAGGCCCAGGGCCTTAAAAAAGGTGTTGGCCATTCCGCCCCCGACTAACAGGATATCCACTCTTTCCAGAAGACGTTCGATGGCCCCGATCTTATCCGATATTTTTACACCACCCAGTATGGCTACAAAAGGGTTCTCAGGTGTCTCGATTGCACGCCTCAAGGCCTCCAGCTCCTTTTCCATCAGAAACCCGGCTACAGAGGGTAAGAAGTGGGCCACACCTTCCGTTGAACCGTGGGCTCGATGGGCCGCCCCGAATGCATCATTTACGAAGATATCGGCCAGATTCGCCAGTTTTTTTGCAAATTCCGGATCGTTCTTCTCCTCCTCCGGGTGAAAACGGGTATTTTCAAGAAGCAGAACCTCTCCCGGCCCCATTTTTTTTAAAGCGGACTCCACATCAGTGCCTATGCAATCGTCCAACTTTGTTACCTTTGACCCCAATAGCTCTGTAAGCCTGTTGGACACGGGATCAAGCCGGAGTTCTTGCACCACCTTCCCCTTGGGGCGGCCAAGGTGAGAGCAAAGTATGATCCTGGCCTTTTGATCCATCAAGTATTGGATTGTGGGCATGGCAAAACGGATACGGGTGTCATCCCTAACCATTCTGCCCTTTAGAGGCACATTGAAATCCACGCGCACAAGCACGCGTTTTTCAGAAACATCCAGATCGCGCATCGTCTTTTTCATTATTATCCTCCTCCATCGTGAGCCGTTATCCCTTGATAACAGCCATAGGGATTAACTTGGCAACCTTTTTACCGATTCCGGCCATGTGTACCACATTGACAACGTCGTCAACATCCTTGTATGCCTCAGAAATCTCTTCCACGATAGTGCCCATGCTGGCCCCTTTCACGATAATGCCTTTATCCTCCATTTCACTTATGATGGACCTGCCCCTGGCGGCCTTTTTCGCCTGGCGCCTGCTCATAACGCGTCCCGCACCATGGCAGGTGGAGCCGAAGGTCTCCTGGTAGGCCTTTTGCGTTCCCACCAGCACATAGGAGCAACGGCCCATGTCACCGGGAATCAGAACAGGCTGGCCCACTTGTTTGTATTTCTCCGGTGTCTCCGGGTGTCCGGGAGGAAATGCCCTTGTGGCCCCCTTTCTATGCACACAAAGGCGTTTCTTCTTTCCATCTATTTCGTGGGTTTCCAGCTTGGCAATATTGTGGCATACATCGTATACCAGGTCCAGGCGAAGATCATTGGGGCCAAGCTGAAGGGCTTCCTCAAAGGATTCCCTTGTCCAGTGAGTTATCATCTGGCGATTCACAAATCCGAAGTTTGCAGCACAGGCCATGGCTGAAAGATATTGTTTCCCTTCATCGGATTCTATGGGTGCGCAGCACAGCTGCCGGTCGGGCAATTCGATTTGGTATTTCTGGGAAGCCCTGTTCATTGTCTTTATATAGTCATCGCATATCTGGTGGCCCAGACCCCGTGAACCGGTATGTATAAGTACAGTAACCTGCTCTTTTTCCAGCCCCAAAGTGGAGGCAGCCCGGGAATCAAAGATTTCTTCCACGTACCCTACTTCTACAAAATGGTTTCCGGATCCCAGTGTGCCCAGTTGATTTCGACCTCGTTCAAAGGCCCTGTCGCTCACCAGATCCGGATCACCCCCCTGTATGCAGCCCTGTGCCTCAATATGTTCCTGTTCCTCCCGGGTGCAATATCCTTGGTTAATGGCCCACTGGATTCCATTTTTCAGAACCTTTTTCAATTCCCGGTTGTTCAACTTCAGATCTTTTCTACTGGATCCTACACCAGAGGGTACATTTCGGAAAAGGGCTGTCAAGACGGATTCTATCCTTTTCAGAATATCTTTTCTGCTCAGACCTGAGCGAAGCAGCCTGACCCCTCAATTTATGTCGTAGCCCACTCCCCCCGGGCTGACAATTCCGGAGCTTACTTCAAAGGCCGCGACCCCGCCGATTGGAAAACCGTATCCCCAGTGTATGTCGGGCATGGCCATGGACCGCCCCACGATACCGGGCAAGGTGGCCACGTTTTTTACCTGGACCAGGCTTTGATCCTTGCGGATGGCCTTGAGCATTTTTTCATCCGCATATATCATCCCTTCCACCCGCATTTTCCCTTCCCTGGGTATGCGCCATCGCCATTCGTCCAATTTTTGAACCTTTACTCGAGATTCATATTCCATGGATTCCTCCTGTTCGTGTCCTTTATGTATCCCAACAGGACTTGCCCGGTTGGAGTTATTTTTTATCACCTATTCACAAAAAATAACATTTTACCAGATTTGTTCAAAGATCGAAAATAACCTGTGCCTTCCATATGCCCCCTTCATGATACACCCTTATCTGGTGATAGGTGGCTCCCTTGATAGTGGTTTTTATGGGATGCCGTTCCTGTTGGTAGCTTTCTCCGATGGCGGAGGCATGTATCCGGGTTTCATCCACGGAATGAATCTCACACTCTTTGAAAAGAAGTTGTTCTGCATCGAAAAGGTAGATAAACTCGTTAAGCCAGGTTACCATGAGCTCCTCGGAGTCCTGGGCCTCAAGGGAGATTTCCCTTGAGGCCTTTTTTCGTATTTTCCCTGGATCCGTCAGGATCTCGAACAACGCCTCCGCGGCATACGCAAAAAGTGCACCACGGGTATCCCCGAATACCCGGATTCCCAGGTCGCCTGTATGGTCGATGAATTCGTATTTCTTAATCTTTTTGGCCATGCTTATTTTATGTCCTTAAGCTCGTATCCAGAAATGTCCGAGATGAAGGCATAAGTTATTTAACAGAAAATCTAAATTCATTATAGCCTATAATCAAGCGGTGTGGCATTATATTTTTGTGCATTTAACCCAGATTGTGCAGTAGCCAACTACTGCACAATCTGGGTTAAAAAATAAACAATATTATCCGAATAAATACAGTAACCACCCCATTTAATTATGAATGAGACCATAGGAATATCAAAAAAAATTGGAAGTTTGTAAAAACTCTTAAAATTAAATCTTGAGAAGGAGCTACCAAAATGCAGCAAAAGACTGAGACTGAATATCCATCCCAATACGAAACCGAAGTGCTTCTCAGGACCGGCAAGAGAATAAAGCTCAGACCCATTTGCAGGGATGATATCGACCGCTGGTTACAATTCGTAAACAATCTGAGCGAACGTACCAAGCACCTTCGTTTTCACTACCTGCCAAAGGAATTCACCAGGGAGGATGCCGTTCGCTACTGCAATATCGACTATCACAATACATTCGCAGTTGCAGCAGAGTCGATAAGCGGGCGGGAAAGGGAAATAATTGCTATCGGACGCTACTACAGGCTGCCCGACGGGGAGAGTGCGGACGTTTCCTTTGTAATAGCCGATGCCCATCAGGAAACAGGTATCGGCACCAAGCTGCTGGAAGGACTTGCAGATGTGGCCCGGGATAACGGTATCAACAGGTTTGTAGCGGAGGTGCTCGCTGAAAACCAGTTGATGCTCACTGTCTTCAAGGATTATGGTTTTCACATCACCAGCCAGCGCAAGGAAAATATTTTCACAATTACCTTTTCCATCGCCAAGACCAGGAGAGTGGAAAAGAAGGAAGAGGAAAGGGAGCGTGTATCTACAATTGCATCTCTGAAATATCTGCTTTATCCCCGTTCCATAGCAATTATCGGAGCATCCCGCAAGCAGGGCTCTATAGGTAATCTGCTGGTGGAACAGCTGGTGTATAATAAATATTCGGGTGTTATATATCCGGTGAACCCCAATGCCTCCTCGGTCATGTCTATCCCCGCTTATTCTTCAGTTGCTGATATCCACGGTGAGGTAGATATGGCTACTATTGCAGTGCCGGCAAGGTTTGTATCCGGGGTTGTAAACGAATGCGGACAGAAGGGGGTACATGCAGTCGTGGTAATCTCTGACGGTTTCAGAGAGAGGGATTCCGAGGGAGCCGCCCGTGAAAGGGAGCTGCGGGAAGTAGCGCTCGGCTACGGCATGCGGGTGGTAGGCCCGAACTGCATGGGGGTGATAAATACCGACATTTCCATTAACATGAACGGCACATTTTCCCGGATATACCCTCCAAGAGGTGAAATAGCATTTCTATCCCAGAGCGGGGCTATGGGATTGGTTATACTGGACTATGCCCGGGGTGTTAACATGGGTATTTCCTCGTTTATAAGCGTTGGAAACAGGGCTGACATTTCCGCCAACGACCTGCTTCAATACTGGGAGCAGGATTCTGCTACGAAGGTAATACTGCTTTATATAGAGTCATTTGGAAATCCACGTAAGTTTGGCCGTATAGCACGCAGGGTGAGCAAAAAGAAACCTATACTTGCAGTAAAAAGCGGAAGCACTCCGGCAGGGACCCGGGCAGCATCTTCACACACGGGGGCTATGTCTACGCCGGAGGCAGTATCTCAAGCACTGTTCAACCAGGCGGGCATAATACGCATAGAGTCTGTGGAAGAGCTGTTCGATACTGCGATTCTTCTTGCGAATCAGCCTTTACCGGACGGCAGGAATGTGGCCATAATAACTAACGGTGGCGGTCCGGGTATTATGGCGGCGGATGCCTGTGCGCGCTACGGCCTGAAGCTGCCTGAATTTTCCAAGGATACCAAGCAGAGGATTCAACAGGCTGTTCAGCGCGAAATCAGCATCAACAATCCCCTGGATTTGACGGCTGCAGCACCGGCAAAGGAGTTCGAAGATGTGCTGAAAATATGTGCCGACGAACAAAATATTCATGCGGTGCTTACCATGTTTATCCCGGCCACCTCGACGGAACCTGAAGAGATGCAAAAGGCGGTAAAGAAGGCAGGCTCATTTTTTCGGAAGAACAAAAAGACCCTGATGGCTTGCTTTATCGGGCAGAGGGGACTGGAAAGGAGAATGGGGAAGGTTCCGGCTTATCTGTTTCCGGAAGATGCGGTAAAATCCCTGATCAGAGGAGTGGAGTACGGAGAGGCGCTAAGCCGTCCCAGCGGAAGGATACCGAAATTCCGTGATATTGAGGCGGAAAGGGTACGGAAGATAGTGCAGGATGCAATGTCACACCATGTTCAGAGGCCTTTCTGGCTGTCTTCGGGAGATATCGTTCAGATACTGAATTGTTATGGAATACGGGTCCCAGGGACTAAAACAGCAGACAGCCCGGAAGAGGCAGCTCAAAAAGCAGTAAAAATAGGCTTCCCAGTAGCGGTAAAGTTGAATTCTGCTACTATGGTACATAAGACGGAAGTGGGGGGCGTAAGACTCGGCCTCAACTCCCAGGCAGAGGTGAAAAAAGCCTTTGGCGAGATAAAGTCCAGGCTGGAGAAGATGGGACGGTCTGGAGAAATGGAAGGAGTTATAGTACAGAAAATGATAGAGGGAGGGGCAGAGGCGATTGTAGGGATGACGGAGGATCCGAATTTCGGCCCGCTAATAATGTTCGGGCTGGGAGGCATATACGCCGAGCTCTTTAAAGACGTAGTTATGAGGTTGCATCCCCTTACAGATCTTGATGCCAGGGAGCAGATTAATTCCATCAAGATGGTAAAGCTTTTTGAGGGTTTTCGAGGCAGCCCACCCAGCGACAAAGAGGCCCTTGAGAAGTTACTGCTCAGGATATCCGCATTGGTTGAGGATATACCGGAGATCGCCGAGCTCGATTTAAACCCGGTGAAAGTAATGCCGGAGGGGGAGGGCTATTGGGTGGTTGACACCCGAATCATGGTGAAATAGCCTCCCCGGACCTTAGGTTTAATAAATTAAGGATAGACATTCTGGGAGTTATTTACTGCCCGCCTATCATTCGCAAGGATTCCTTGCTCATATGGTTTGCATAACCCCACTCGTTGTCATACCAGCTCATCACCTTTACCAGGTCTCCGTACACCACCCTGGTCATAGAAAGGTCAAAAATGGAGGCTTGAGGATCCTCTATTATATCGGAGGACACGATCGGGTCCTCGGATACCCCGAGAACCCCCCTGTATTGTTCGCTGTCCGCCTCTTCCCGGAATATGTTGTTTACCTCTTCCACGGTTGTATCCCGCTCCGTCACGAAAACTATATCGGCCAGTGAACCTACGGGTACAGGGGCGCGCACTGCCACCCCGTCAAATTTGCCCGTGTATTTCGGAAGTGCCTTGGTAGTAGCCTCCGCTGCACCGGTGGTGGTGGGAACCAGGTTAGCAGCGCCGGCTCTGCCCCTTCTCCATTTCTTGCTGGGACCGTCCACCATGGCCTGGTTAGAGGTATATGCATGGACAGTGGTCATGGCAGCCTTTTTTATTCCGATTCTTCTTCCCATAATCTCCACCACAGGGGCTATACAGTTTGTGGTACAGCTTGCACAGGAGACCATTTGTACGGGTTGGCCCGGTTTGTTCACGCTGTAGACCACTATCTCCATGTCCTCACTTTTGGGTGGTGCGGAAAGAATGGCGTATTTGGCTCCGGCTTTAAGGTGCTTTTCAACTTCTTCTCCCTTGGTAAACACCCCTGTACATTCAAAGACCATATCGATTCCCAGGTCACCCCAGGGTAACCTGGAAGGGTCCTTTTCGCTGAAAATTCTGTATTCCTTGCCCTCTATAACCAAGCTGTTGTCTTTGCTCTCCACGCTTTTCTCATATCTGCCGTAAACCGTGTCGTATTTCAAAAGATAGGCGAGATTATCAGCAGGAATAAGGTCGTTAACCGCTTGAAGTTCAAGTTCAGGCGTATCCAGTACCAGTTTAAGTGTAGCCCTTCCGATTCGACCCAATCCATTGATTGCAACTCTTGCCATAATTTTTCCTCCTTTATGTTTTTTGGAAGGGATCATATCTCGGGATTATCTCAAAGTATATCCCAGTTTATTCTGTCCGGTTTCCTGTGCCATTGAAATAGAGGGTGCGCTAACGCACCACCAAGACCGGATTATTGATTTCATTGATGATTGAACACAGGGCCTCTCCCTGCAAGACATCTCTTTCCCCGCACGGGATAACAACCGGGCTAATGCTCTTCCTTTGAACCGCCATAATCAGCCTTTTTAAACTGGGGTTAATGAGCCGTCGCAGATCGGTCATTAGGCCCTTTCCGCGGACTTTTTCCGTTACCTCAGACTCCAGTTTTTGTGCTGAACTAAGGTCGTCTGCCAGAATGATGACTTCCAGGGGAATATCCTTGGTCTCCACTAAGCTGCCTGCTGCATTCAATACCTTATGACTTTCCGCGGATCCATCATAGATTGCAATTACAGGTGCAGTAAACCTTCTAGTTTCGTGCAGGATCATGGTAAGGCCTGGCCTTTGAAGCAAAAGTGTTCTCACGGTATAGATCCTATACGCCGCCTTTGGATTAGGGAGCAGCCCACTTTTCCCAGGATGAGGAGATCGGCTTCGGCTCCGGCTGTGAGCAGCTCCGGTGCAATGGAGCCCCTGGCTACCCGGAATTCCCAGGGTATATTTTCCCTTTCTGCTATCTCGGCCAGGGCCCGGCGCATCCAGTTGGCCTGGGCCCGAAAGTCTCGCTCCAGCTGGCTGGACTCCAGCCTTCGGGAAAAGGGAGAAAAGAAGCCAAGCTCACTGGCAAACGGAAGTTCCGCCATCCTAAGCATGTTAATATCCTCTACAAAAACTCCTATCAATTCAGAGCCCAGCCGGCCAGCCAGTCTTGCGGCTGTTTCGATCATATCGATGCTTCTGGGAGATGCATCCAGGGCCAGCATAATTCTCTGGATGGAGAATTGATTTTCATCCGCCTGATTCATTTGGTCCTCCTTTCCTCTCCGGAGGCCGGACCGAATTTTCATTATTCACGTAACAAATATCCGATGGGATCTGTTCTTTTGAAGCCCGTTCCTCTAAAAATATATCAGGTATGGAAGTAATCAAGGCTTTTTAACGGAAAGAAAGAGTTTGTATGTGACAAGAAAAACGAGGGGTTGATGCCCGGCTAAACAGAAGAGCGGAAGTTTCCGTTGTCCCTGGAAAAAATTTATCTCTGTTGCTTTTTTAATTCCTCAAGTTTTTTCATAATGGCAAGGGCCTTATTTATGTAATATTCCACGCGTTTGTAATCCGGGTCTATTACCTTGACAAGTTTCCATTCATCTATGGCCTTTACCAGTTCCTGCTTGCCGTAATGCTGGATCCCTTTCTTGTAGTGGATTTCCTTAAAGAGACCCTCGCTCTTTTTTATATATGCATGGCATTTTTGGCAGCCCTTCCGGTAAAGCAGGGAAGACTCGAAGTTCTCCTTGGCTGCCAGGTAATCCTTGTTTTTGAAATCCTCCAGTGCCATCTGGTAGTAGCATTTATAGATGTATTCATTTGATACTTCATCCTCGGGCCTTTCACACAGGACCTTTTTGAATTCGATGAGGGCCTCCCTGTAAAGTCCCTGATTATAAAGGGAGACGCCATGTTGTTGATAGATGGAAAGCTGATCCAACGGCTCTTTTTCCGTCTCCGCGTAGTCTCCGTCAGACGGTTCCTCTCCTTCTGTGGACTCCTGAGGCCCCATCTCCCAGATACCGGGAGATCCTTCGGCCAGTTGCTCGGTCCTTATATTTATATTATCAACATGGAATTCCAGTCCGTCTATCTCAGGTATTTTTATCTCCTGGCCTACATGTACAACAGTGGCATCAGTTAGGTTGTTGTACCTGGCAATAATGGAAAATTTTTTGTAGTCGTCGTAATACCTCTTTGCCACTTTGGACAAACTCTCTCCGGGTTTAATCTTGTGTACGATATATCTTTTTGTCTTTATCCTCTTCCTGGAGGTAAAAATTTGTTTTACCTCGGGATAATCCGGCCGGAGCCTCATGGCGACCAGGAATTCCCGGCGGGCCTTTCCGTATTTTCCCTCCTTTTGAAATTCAAGGCCTGTCTTGTAGTGAGACTCGGCCTTGCTTTGGAGTTCGGCCTCCAAGCGCCGGATACATTCCAATAACTCTTGGTTTTGAGGTTGGAGCGTAGCAGCGATCTTGTATTTTCTCAAGGATTCAACCAGGTTTCCGTTCTCTTTAAGTGATTGTGCTTCCTTTAACTGGTTCTTATAGAATTTTTCCACCGGGCCTTCCTTTGAGACCTTTTTCGGGGCAGGCGGGGCCTTGCTTGTTTCCGGCTTTTTTTCGGGCGTTGCAACGCAGCCGGAAACAAAGACGGCAACAAAAAATAAAAACACAATATAGGCTTTTTTGGGTATCATGGTTCTAATCTTCCAATGAAAGCTCATGAAAGGTTTTCACCTGGGCAATAAATGATTTCAAATCCCTTTTCAGCACCTGGCTCCTCTTGAGCCTGAGGGGATCAAGAAAAAATGGATTTTCGCCGTTTCGGACGGACAAGCTAAGCTTGTATCCGGCCTTATCGCACATGTTTATGATACTGTAATTGTATTTGCCGTAAGGGAAGGCTATCGCCAGGGTATCCTGCTGTAATTCCCTGTCGATAATGTGCCTGGAGATTTGGATTTCTTTTTGTATTCTATCAATATAGGCCTTTTCCCCCTCGCCTTTCCTTTTCTTGGTGAGGTCACAGTGGGAAATCGTATGGGAACCGACTTCAAAGCCCTTTTCTTTTATTTTCCTGAGCTGATCCCAGGTTATTGCTGTTTTTGATACGCCGACGAAGTCAATATACACAAAAAATGTTGCGGTAAAGCCGTATTTTAGAAGCAAAGGATAGGCGATGTCATAGGCGGACCGGTAACCGTCGTCTATAGTTATGAGAAACGATTTTTTGGGGATGGCGTGCCGGTAATTCAAAAAATCAATCAATTCCTGCATGGAAATGGTGCGGTATCCGTTTTCTTTGAGGTATCTTAATTGTTTTTCAAAGACCTCCCCTGGAATACAAAGGCTGGACTCACAATCTTGTTTAAACCGGTGATAGCAAAGTATAGGGACAACCTGATAGCCTTGCCTGGTAAGGCCCCCGATATTTTTTTCTTTAAGGGGTATAACAATAAATTCCCCTCTGTTGAAGGAGGTGCCCTCGTTGAATTCCTCAATTATCCAGGAGAGCTTGCTGTTTCCGAGGTATTTATCGGCCAGGGACTCAGGAGTTTCAAAACCCTTGAGACTGCAAATTACATATTCATCGGATCGGAACGTTTTAATCTCCGGGGGTAATGGGGCGGGTTTCTCCTTGATTTCGGGTTCCGGTGGTTTCGAGGTTTTCTTTGGTGTCACACAGGATGTAAGCAGGGGCAGGATAATTACGATAAAAAAAAGCAAAAGTATCCTCATGGGCGACGTATATTTTTTTAAACAGGTACTATTCATTTTTATTTTGCACTAATCCGGTTACTCTATAAATGGTTATCTCAGCCTTTCTGCCTTTTACAGGAATGTTTCCCCTTTGCTCTACCAAAAAACGATCCCTGTTTTTTATCATATCGTATGTTTGTTTGCTGATAATTATCTCCCCTGCCTTTGCAAGGGAAGTAAGCCTTGAGGCGACATTCACATTGTCTCCTATTACTGTATACTCCATCCTTTTCTGAGAACCGGTGTTTCCGGCCACCATAATTCCGGAGTTTACACCAATTCCCACATGTATGGAAGTATTTTCCACTTTTCTTTCCAGGGCCAGCCTGTCAATCTCTTTCTGTATATCCAAGGCGGCAGTTACGGCCATTTCCGCATGCATAGGGTTCGATACCGGGGCTCCGAAAACGGCCATCACCTCGTCACCCACAAACTTGTCCACATGCCCGCTGCATTTGGTAACGGTATTGGTTACTCGCGAGAAATAGTCGTTGAGGATTTCTACAATACTCTCCGGGTCTTTGTTCTCGGAAAGGGTGGTAAAGCCTCTGATATCCACGAACAAAACAGAGGCCTCCACTTCAGAGCCCTTCATCCATTGATTGTCCGGGTCTTTTAAAATCATGTCCACGATTTCAGGGGCCACATATTTCCCAAAGGAACTTTTTATCTTTTCTTTCAGCTCCAAATCACCCGCCATTCTGTTAAATGCGTATGCCAGGTCCCCGAACTCGTCATTCCGTTTAATCTTGACACGATGATCAAATTTTCCCTTGCCAAGTGCCTTTGTGGCGTCGCCCAGCTTTCTGATCGGTTTTGAAAAGTACGTGCTCAGGATGAGACTGAGCAATATACCCAGACAGGTCATGATAAAGGTAAGGATCAGGATGAACACCTTTGCCTTTTTGAGGTTTTCAATTATATTTGCCTGGGATATGGCCAGGTGGACCTCACCTATGTTCAGGTCCTTGTAAAGAATAGGCGTCTCGAAAAAAAGCACCTGTTCCCCCTGATGCACAATGATACCGGTGCGTATACCGGCCTCTTCGCTTATTGAGCGGACTTTTTTCGGGGGGGAAAAATCTTCTCCCAAATTTTTCATCTGGCTATGGGCCTTGATAACGCCTTTATGGTTTGTGATAAGTGCGAACAGTACTTGGTCGTTTTTAGCGATATCCTCGAGCAGTTGAAACAGGGAGAGGTCTTCCTCCCCCAGGAGCTTGTCAGGCGAATTATTAGCTACAACATGCACCAAACTTTGTCCGAGGTCTACAAGTTGCTTTATGAATTGCTCTTTTTGCTTCCCTAAGATTGAAAAACTGATTGTGGCTGTAATAAAGAGAATAAGCAGCGTGGAAAGCGTGGCAAGTTTAAAAAATATCGGTATTCTTACCCTGTCCCCCCGTACCTGTTCTTTTCTGCGGTCGACACCGCTCCTGCGGTCCTCTCCACTCCTCCTGTCTTCAAAACTAATGGGCTCGGTTCGAGTCCTGCGGTCGACACCGCTCCTGCGGTCGACGCCCCTTCTGCGTTCCGTCCCTCTCCATCTTTCGCTGTGACTTATCAAGTTTGTACCCGGTTTCTTTTTTGGGGATTTCCAGGTTCCCCCCTGGCTCCCCCCTGTAGTCCAATATGCATTGTCTTTGTTCAGAGTAGGAGGGCAAAATAAAAGACAAGGGATGGCCTGAAAGAATCAGCAGGCAACAAATACCTCCAGTATGCCGGAGGATATGAAAATACTGTATAGCTGTCAAGCAACCCAAAATCCGCGATTGATTTTCCCCTATCCTTTGTGTCTTGTTATTTCAGTATG
>CAZZPR010000048.1:0-25252 GCA_964655655.1 uncultured Desulfobacteraceae bacterium
AAGATAGTATTATTAAACCTGTTAATTTATCAACTGCGAAACTTTAGTCAGTTATTTGTCAATAAGTGCGAACTCAAAATATGCAGAAATTAAAGGGTCTTGGGGGGCGTATATCCGCATCCCTCAAATAAATTGGAGAGATGGTTCCGAGACTGTCTGTTTTTCCGGCTGCTATTTTTTTTAGCCCCAGAATTCCCGCGGAGGAGGCCCTGAGATTCCAGAGATCCGCAGGGGCCAGTGATAGTCCTCTTTTCCGCATATCTTTAAGAATTTGTCCATGCTGAACAAAATCGTTTCCTATTACTATGGTATTATCCTTGACCAAGGAGCCTATGTCTTGGATGCCTATACAAATATCACCTTTAATCCTCGATAGACTGCCGTTTTTATCCCACCGAAATAAAGCGGCGAATACCTCGTTTTTCCTGGAAGTAACTATGGAGCAGATATTTTTCTTTACAAAGGGCAGTTGGCTGGCCAGGGCATGAAGTGTATGGAGACCGACTATTGGTATATTCAGAGCCTGACAGATACCCATGCCCAGGGAAAGACCAACCCTGATTCCTGTAAAGGTTCCCGGACCCAGGGTAATTACTATGCCGTTCAGTTCATTAATCACAAGATCGGTTTTATTCATCAGCTCGTCCAGGGACTGCATCAGGCCTGCATAATGGTTGGAGCCCGAGGAAATGACATATTCACCCAACAGGTTTTCGTCTCTTAACACTGCCAGGCTGTACTGCTTAGTGGAGGAATTTATGGAAAGGATGTTCACGTTTAATCACCGAACAGGCCCTGGAAAAAGTTGAATAAATCTCCAAAATCTATTCTGCTGATATCATTGTACATTACTATGCTTATAAGGACCAGGAGCACGAAAAACCCTATCTTTTGTGCCAACTCCCTCTTTTTTATGCTTACCGGCCTCCTTATCAACCCCTCTATCAGGAAAAAGAGTATCATGCCCCCGTCCAGCACCGGAATAGGGAAGAGGTTAATAATGGCCAGGTTTACGCTTATCAATGCAGTAAAGGGTAAGAGATAGGTTACATTCTCCCTGGCTATATCACCTGTCATCTGGCCGATCATAATTGGCCCTCCCAGAGTTTTTAGTGACACCACGCCCTGAAACAGCTTGATTATTGTCAGTACGGTAAGAGATATGATTTCCCAGGTTTTTTCTCCGGCCTTTCCTATTGAACGGAAGAGGCCTAATTTAAGCCTGTTTACCTCTCCCAAGGGCACAATCCCGATTAAGTGCGACTTAATCTCTTCCCCGAATATATTTTTGATTAACTCCTCTTCCGGAAAGACCTTTTTCACCAAGGTTTTGTCTCCCCTAAGTATCTGGATTTCCAAGACCTTTCCCGGGCTGTTTCTCACAAATTCCCTGATATCCATCCATTTTTCAATATTAACCCCGTTTATGTACTGGATTATATCGCCCTTTTTTATTCCCGCCATTTCCGCAGGCGATTCAGGCCTTACCTGACCAACTACCGGTTTTAAAACCGGATAGCCCGAAAGCAGATAGATGAAGCAGAAGAGTATAAATGCCAGAAAAAAGTTAAATACCGGTCCCGCTGCGGCTATGGCTATCCTCTTTGGAACGGACTGTCCGTAAAATGACCTGTGGATATCTTCCCCGGTCACTTCCTCGTCTTCGCTTTCACCCAGCATTTTTACGTAACCGCCCAGGGGTACTGCCGAGATTACATATTCTGTTTCCCCCATCCTTTTCCCTATCAGCCTGGGGCCGAAGCCAAGGGAGAATTTAAGAACCTTTACATTGAATGACTTGGCCACAAGGAAGTGCCCCAGCTCATGAAATGAGATTAGGATCCCGAGGACTATGGCGAATGGTATTATGTAATATAAAATAGTTCCCATAGTTAACTCCCGGCCGCTTTTTTAAGTTGTTTTTCCGCCATTGATTTGGCCCAGCTGTCTGCCTCTACCGCAGCCTCAATGCTGTTCACCGGGAAAATTTGGTGCTCTTGCATGACATCTTCTATAATATTGGGAATATTCATGAAGCCTATTTTTCCGTCCAGAAAGGCCTGCACCGCCATTTCATTGGCCCCGTTTAATACGGCGGGCATGCTTCCCCCTGTTTTGCCCGCGCTGAGTGCCAGGTCCAGGCATCTGAACCTTTTTTTATCCGGCCTCTCAAAGTTCAATGTGCCTATGCTCGAAAGGTCCAGTGAAGGCAGCCCTCCATTTATATGCCGTGGGTGGGACAGGGCGTAGGATATAGGTATCCTCATATCCGTGAGGGAAAGTTGTGCAATAATAGAACCGTCAATGTATTCCACCATGGAGTGTATAATGCTCTCCGGATGGAGAAGTATATTTATCTGGTCCAGTTCTACATCAAAAAGCCATTTTGCCTCAATTGTCTCCATCCCCTTATTCATCATGGTTGCAGAGTCTATGCTTATCTTGCGCCCCATCTGCCACCTGGGGTGTTTGAGGGCCTGTTCCGGGGTTACCTTTGCCAGTTTTTCCGAAGGCAAATCCTTGAATGGTCCTCCCGAGGCAGTAAGTATAATCCTTTTGAGGTCCTTTTTGCTGTGCCCTTTTAAGGCCTGTTGTATGGCGCTGTGCTCGCTGTCTATGGGTATTATGTTTACCCCCCTCTTTCTTGATTCATCCATCAGAAGACCACCTGCTATTACCAGGGACTCTTTGTTGGCCAGGGCTATGTTCTTTCCGGCTGTAACCGCTGAAAAGGTCGGGATAAGACCGGAAAACCCGGACATTCCCGAAATTACGGTATCCACTTCTGAAAGGGTTACGATTTCCCTGTAGCCCTCTATTCCGTAAAGTATATCAACAGAAGCGGAGTTGCCGAGTAGTTTTTTTAACTCCACTGCCAGGCCGGAATCAATAACCGCTGCACAGGGGGGTTTGAAATCCCTTATTTGCCTTGAAAGGAGTTCTATGTTTCTCCCCGCACCAAGGGCAACGATATTGTATCTATCCGGATTTTCTTTCACCACTTCAAGGGAGTTTGTTCCTATATAGCCGGTGGAGCCTAAAAGGCATAAATTTTTCAATGTCTTCTCCATGTAAACGGATTGCTCAATGCACTCATTTAAATATATATTTAATACAGGTTTAAATTTGAAGACATAAATAAAAAAACAGAACAGGTGCGCCGAAAAGAAGGCCGTCAATCCTGTCCAGTATGCCTCCATGCCCGGGAAGGATTTCACCACTATCTTTTATGTCGGAATTCCTTTTCAGCATGGATTCTGCAAGGTCCCCGAGCTGAGCGCTGACCCCTACTGCAATGGCTAATAACACAATAGAGATTACAGATAAAGAGGGAAAGGCCGGTAAGGCAAAGATACACGCAGTTACAATATTTGCCAGTATGCCCCCGATGCTTCCCTCCCAGGTCTTGCCGGGACTCAAGGGTGTTAGTTTGTGTCTTCCGAGAAACCGGCCTACATAGAAAGAGACTGTGTCACCGGCAAAGACCACAGCGAGGATAAAAAAGATCCATAAGCGGCCCTGGGGTATGCCTAGGATTAGGACCAAAAACAGCAGGGGCAGACAGATATAAAAGGGGCCGGTAATAATCTTTAATGCCTGTTCCGTGATGAGCCCGGAATCGGGGTATTTTATTATGGATATTATCATTGGAAGTATAACGAAAAAGGGGAGTAGAGATAGGTACAGTTTCGAATCTGTCCAAAGTGAAAGGAACAGGGCAACAGTCAGAAGGTAATTTGCCAGTACCATCGATTTATCCGGCTCGGGCCTTATCATGTTGTTGTACTCTTTTATGCCGGTTAAGGCGGTGAGCATGGCCAGGATAATGAAGGAGTCAGGAAAAAAAAATATAGAAATAAAAAGGAGCGGCCCAAGAATAAATGCGGTTATAATCCTCTTTGCATGCAGGGTCATTTATGAAACCATTTCTTGAAGTCCATAAAAAAAGAGATACCAGTAATCCATCGCACGGAAAAGGAATTTTTCGGTCTCAGGCTGAACCGAAACGCCTTTCACGTTTTTGATAATCTAACAGGGCCTCAATATACCTCTGTTTTCTGAAATCCGGCCATAATGTGGGTGTAATATATATCTCGGTATATGCCAGCTGCCACAAAAGAAAGTTGCTTATCCTGTATTCGCCGCTTGTCCTTATAAGCAGATCGGGGTCCGGCATGTCATAGGTATATAGATATTTTGACAGACGGTCTTCAGTAAGCTGCTTTGTGGTTAATTTGCCCTTTTGGATATCCCTTTGAATACTTTTTACCGCCTGGAGGATTTCCTGCCTTCCCCCGTAACTAAGTGCAAGAGTAAGGACCATGTCTTTATTGTGGGCTGTTTTTTTCATCGATTGCCAAAGCGTCATTTGGACCTCAGGGGGGAGCTTCTCCGTTTGTCCAATACAGGAAAGCCTGATCCCGTTTTCCCTCATCTCTTTTAGCTCGGCCTTGAGAAAGCGGTTAAGGAGGTCCATTAGAGACTTGACTTCGTATTTGGGCCTTTTCCAATTTTCTTCGCTGAAGGCAAAGAGTGTAAGCCATGCGATACCAAGTTCGCGGCTCGTCCTGGTGATTTCCCTCACTGATTCTATGCCTTTTTGGTGACCCGCTACCCTGTTCAGGCCTCTTTTTTTGGCCCATCTCCCGTTTCCATCCATGATGACGGCCACGTGTCGGGGCAATTTTTTTGGTCTTAATTGGTCCATTTGAGGGACAAGGAATAAAGATAAGAGAGGCTTTCAGGTTTAGATTGTATTAAAATGTTAATATTTCTTCCTCTTTTTCCTTTTGGATTCCATCTACCTTTTCCGTAAATTCATCTGTTATTTTTTGGACATCATCTTGAGACTTGTGCATTTCGTCCTCGGATATGTCCCCTTCTTTTTTAAGGTCCTTTAGCGTATCGTTCGCATCCCGCCTGTGGTTTCTTATGGCAATCTTGCTTTCCTCCGCCATCTTTTTGGTCATCTTGGCGAGCTCTTTTCTCCTTTCCTCTGTAAGCGGGGGGATGGTTATCCTGATTAATTTCCCATCGTTCATGGGAGTCAGCCCCAGACCGGATTTCATTATTGCCTTTTCGATATTTTCTATAATTGATTGATCCCAGGGCTGCACGGTTAGCAACCTGCTTTCGGGGTTTCCCAGGGACGCCACCTGATCCAACTGCATCTGAGTACCATAACAGTCTACCTTTATGCCTTCAAGTATAGACGTAGAGGCCCTTCCGGTTCTCATCTTTTTATATTCCCGGTTAAGAGAACTGATTGTTTTTTCCATGTTTTTACGCATCTCGGATAATATTTCATCTTTCATGGTGTTCTCCTGCTATTTGTGTCCCCACTTTATGACCGTACACAATCTTTTTTATATTCCCCTTTATGTTTATGTTAAATACTATTATAGGTATTTTTTGCTCCATAGCCAGGGATATGGCGGTCAGATCCATTATTTGAAGCCCGGCATTTAACACGTCATGATATTTAAGTATTTTGAAAAACTTTGCTCCAGGCTCTTTTACCGGGTCTTTATCATATACCCCATCTACCTGAGTTGCCTTTAGTAAAACCTGTGCTTTTATTTCCGCGGCCCTGAGGGATGCAGCGGTATCAGTGCTGAAATAAGGATTGCCGGTGCCCCCGGAGAATATTATTATCCTTCCTTCATCCAGGTATTTCAATGCCTTCTCCCTGTTATAGGGCTCGCACACGTTTCCCGCATTGAAGGCGTTCATAACGGAAACCCGAGAACCGGCTGTAATCAGGGAATTTTTCAAGGCGAGGGCATTAATTACAGTTGCCGTCATTCCCATGTAATCAGCTGTTACCCTGTCTATTTCATATTGCAGGGAGTCCGCCCCTCTTATTATATTGCCACCTCCTATTACAATGGCCAGTTGTATGCCTTCACTGTGGACGTTGTGAAGTTCCGAGGAAATGATCCTTAGGGTAGAGGGGTCGATTGCACAGTCTTTTTTACCTGTAAGGGCTTCCCCGCTTAATTTGAGTAAGATCCTTTTATAATGCGGTGTTTCCGGAGAAACTGACATGGGGTTGCCTCGGATTTTAAACTCAGGTGCCGTTTTTGCCCACCTGAAATCGGGTAAACCTTTTTATAATAACGTTTTCGCCGGTTTTGGCTCTCATTTCATTTAAGAGATCCTGGATAGTGATATCAGGATTCTTTACATAGGCCTGATTCAAAAGACAGGCCTCGGAATAAAACTTTTTTAGTTTACCTTCAACGATTTTATCCAGGACCTTTTCCGGCTTACCCTCCTGGATGGACTGGTCCCTGTATATCTCCTTTTCCCTTTCCATTATGTCCCGGGGCAGATCTTCGGCGGAGATTGAGATGGGATCCGTGGCCGCTATGTGCATGGCCAGGTTTTTGGCGAACTCTTTAAAGTCATCTGTTTTTGCGCTGAAATCCGTCTCGCAATTCACTTCCACCAGTACACCTATTTTGCCTCCAAAATGCACATAAGACTGGATTTGACCCTCAGAAGCACTCCTGCCTTCCCTCTTTTGGGCCTTTGCCTTACCCTTTTTTCTCAATAAATCAATAGCCTTATCGATATCCCCTTCCGTTTCTTTGAGGGCGCTTTTGCAGTCCATTATTCCCACACCTGTCCTGTACCTCAGTTCTTTTACCTGTTGAGTTGATATCTCCACTTTTGTCTCCTTTCTGCAAGGAATGCTTTAACAGTAATTTGTCTTGGACTTTTAAAAACTCTATCGGGAGTATTGCACAATGCAGGATATGCCTTGTACCTGTTGAAACTCCCTATCAGGAAGCCTTTTTACTGTTCGGGCTGAATCTCCTTCTCAGTTTCCTTTGCTTCCTCGGATTTTGGGGCCTTTTTCTTTTTGGGTATTACTATAATATCAGGCCCTTCCTTTGTCTCTTCCCCGGCCTCGGGCTCCGGCTCTTTTTCATTTGTCTCTTTCTGTACCGTGGCCTCTTTTTCCTCTGACTCCTCTTCCGCCCTAAGCCTTTCTTCTCTTATTCTGTGCCCTTCTATACAGGCGTCTGCAATGATAGACGTAAGCAGCTTGATCGACCTTATTGCATCATCATTTCCCGGTATAACGTAATCTATTTCTTCTGGGTCAGCGTTTGAATCCACGATTGCCACTATTGGCGTACCCAGTTTTTTCCCTTCCTTTACAGCTATTTTTTCCTTTCTGGTATCCACAACAAACACAGCAGAGGGAAGTTCATCCATATCCTTGATTCCGCCCAGGTTCTTTTCCAGCTTTGCAAGTTCCTTTTCCATTTTTACCGCCTCTTTTTTTGCATACCGGTCGAGGCTTCCGCTTTTTTTCATATCTTCAAGGTCCTTAAGACGATTGATACTCTTTCTTATGGTCTGAAAATTGGTCAGGGTGCCGCCTAACCATCTGTTGTTTACATAAAACATGCCGCATCTTTTTGCCTCTTCTACTACAGTCTCCTGGGCCTGTTTTTTGGTGCCAACAAAAAGGACATTCCCTCCATCAGCCACTGTGTTGATAATAAATTTATGGGCCTCTTTTAAGAGTTTGGCCGTATTTTGAAGGTCTATGATGTATATCCCGTTTTTGGCCCCGAAGATATAGGGTTTCATTTTGGGGTTCCATTTCCTTGTTTGATGCCCAAAATGTACCCCGGCTTCCAGTAAAAGTTTCATGTTGATTTCGGTCATAAAAGCAATCCTCCTTTAAATACCTTTCAGGCCGGATAAGGATTTTAACACTTTTCCTTAATAGAAAGGCCAAAACCCCTCTGCGCCTTTGCAGAAACTTCGATTTCTGCGATGCCCTGCGCCCCTCATCTGCTCGCAATAGCCAGACCAGCATGCTAAGGGCAGATTGTTGTTGGTTTTTTCGAATAGCGGCTTCCAACGAACTTAACTCGAATTATTAATAAAGTTCGTTTTTTATAGGCTGCCGCTTGTGGCATAAATCAGCTTTTTACGAGCCCGTCTTTTTTAGGACTTAATCTCCTCCTTGCTTTGCCTTCACAATTTCGATTTTTTAAAAGAATGCCAATGCCATTAAGATTAATAAGGTTATTATATTTTTTCCGTTTATTCTGCTATTTATTAATCCTCCAAGTGTTGGTCTTATTTATCCCTTTTTTTTGTTACTATCAAGAAAAAAATCCATCCTGTTTTAGCCCCTGAACTTATTTTTACGTGTGAGTGGCCTCAAAAAGTGGCCGGTGGTTGAAAATATTCGAGTTCTTTTCCAAAGCGGATGCGGTCTGAATAACGGCCGATTCATCGAAATGATTGCCCAGCACCTGGACACCGATAGGGAGATCATTGCAGCTTATTCCATAGGGAACGGAAATGCAGGGTATGCCGGCCAGGTTGGCGGACAGGGTAAATGTATCGCTAAGGTACATTTTCAGTGGATCAGCTATCTTTTCCCCTAACTTAAAGGCGGAGGTCGGTGCCACCGGCGCAATCAGCACATTGCATCTTTTAAAGCCCTCCTTGAAATCCTTTATTACCAAGGTTCTTACCTGGGAGGCCTTTTTGAAAAAGGCCTCCCGGTATCCCGCCGAAAGCGCATAGGTGCCCAACATGATCCTTCTGATTACCTCGGAGCCGAATCCTTCCTTCCTGGTTGATTTGTACATGGATTCAAGGTTGCCGGCATTTTTGGACCTGAGGCCGTATCTGACGCCGTCGTACCTGGCGAGATTGGAACCGGCCTCTGCAGGGGCTATTATGTAATAGGCCGCCAGGCCGTATTCGGAATTGGGAAGGGAAATATCTATTATTTCCGCTCCTTGAGCGCTTAGCGCAGACGCTGCGTTTTTTATAGTATCTCTTACATCATTATCCATTACCTCTATAAAATATTCCCTGGGTATGCCTATTTTGAGACCCTTTACCCCTTTGTACAATGCTTCCATATAATCCGGGACCGGTTTTTTTACAGTGGTGGAATCCCTGGGATCAAAGCCGCTGATTACCTTGAGAAGAAGTGCGCAGTCTTTTACATCCTTAGTCAAGGGCCCTATTTGTTCAAGGGAACTTGCGAAGGCCACGAGGCCGTATCTTGATACACGGCCGTAAGTGGGTTTCAGTCCTACAATCCCGCAATGGGATGCAGGCTGTCTTATGGAACCTCCGGTATCCGAGCCGAGAGCCCCTGTGCAAAGATTGGCCAGGACTGCAACGGCTGATCCTCCGCTGCTGCCACCGGCTGTGTAATCCTTGTTCCATGGATTTCTGGCAGGCCCGATAAAGGAATTTTCCGTGGAGGACCCCATTGCAAATTCATCCATATTGGTTTTCCCAAGAAACACTGCCCCCTCCTTTTTCAACCTCTTGATAACTGTGGCATCATAGGGGGAAACATAATTTCTGAGTATGTTCGACCCGCAGGTGGTAGGCGCGGCACTTATCGATATATTATCCTTTACTGCAAGGGGAATTCCTGTAAGTATTCCGAATTCCCCTTTTTTTATGGATTCATCCGCCTTTTCAGCCCTTTTTCTGGCCAGTTCGGGCATAATGTTAATATATGAGTTCAGTTCGCCGTTGATTTTTTCTATTCGGTTTAAAAGTGCGTTTGTGATCTCGACTGAGGAAACCTCCCGCTTTTTTAATCTCTGGTGCAGTTGACATATGGTAAGTTCGGAGATCTCCATTTATATTACCTTAGGCACAGTGAAATAACCGCCGTCTCTTTGAAGGGCATTTTTCAATGCCTCCTCCTTTTCAAGGCCTTTTTCAGAGATATCCTCCCTTAGGGAATTGGTTATATTTAGGGTGTTGTAAGAGGGCTCGACATCCCGGGTATCCACCTCCTTTAGTTTCTCCATATAGTCCAATATGTCGTTTAGCTGCCCGGTATATAATTCCAGTTCTTCCTGATCAAGGCTCAGCCTTGCCAAATGGGCTATATGTTTAACCTCTTCCGGAGTTATTTTCATATTCAGGTTGTCCCGATTAAATTAAAAAATACCATGTTACCTTGAATTTGGGGAAGCCTTTCATCGGGTATATAAACAGAAGATATCCGCTTTGCAATACCCTATCCCTATCGAGAAACCTGAAACAGGACTAAAATCGTCCCCATTTTAAATAACACCTCCGGCTTCTGAAAAAATCTGTTCAGGGATGCCAGATCAAAAGACCAGTTACCAATATTTATTAAAAAATTGGCAGTGACCAGAATCAAATCCCGCAAAACCGTCCAAAGCCATGCCCATTTCCGAGAGGCAATATCTCAAAAAGAAATTCAACAGGGTTGGGCAGTGCCCGAAATATTCGGGCTTTACTCCCGGGAGTCTTTAATCCTTTAATGAGTTTTCCTAAAGCCCGAATATGAGGGCACATGCTTCAGGCATAATAGATATTGCCTTGAGGAAATAGGCAGGCCTTTGGGGAGGGCGGATACGTTTTAATGATTAGGATACTTAGAAGAGGCTTGAGGGCAGGAAAAGGCTTGAACACTTATTAATACTTAGGCTGCTTGGGGGATGGTTGAGGGCAGGAATTGACTTGGAAACTTAAATCATTTTGTTCGGATTTTTTCCAGCCTTCAAAAAGGGAGGTCATGGGCAACTCTTTTTTTAAACGAATGAGGGATTGAGTTGAACGGCCTTGATTTATTGTGGAAGGCAGTTAGAATGTTATTCAAAGAAATATGGAGAAAAACAGGAGAGATCTATCTATAATAGTTTGCCGGTATAACAGAGGAATTGGTTTTAACCCAGATTGTGCGGTAGACTTCGTAGCGAGGGTTGAAAAAGCCAAGCGAAACGCGAATATGGAGCAATTTTGAACCGCAGGCATATTCATAAATATGTTGAGGATCAAAATTGCGAAAAGAGCGTTGCAGCAAGGTTTTCAGGCCGCAGTAGTTGGCTGCCGCACACTCTGGGTTTAAGTATAAAACTTCATTTTTAAAATATTGGCGAACAAGAAGGAGTTCGCAGAATGAGGAATGGATCAAGGTTGGAGTTTGAGCAGGGCCCTATAAGGCCTCCTAACGAAGCGAGAAGCCTTCTTATAAGGGTGACACGAAACTGTCCCTGGAATCAATGCATGTTTTGTCCCATATACAAGGGGAGAAAGTTCTCCTTGAGAAAGGTGGAGGAGGTAAAGAAGGACATGCAGACAGCCAGGGACATCGCAGATGATATAAAGTCACTGTCCTGGCAAATGGGAGAGGGCCGAGCTGTAACAGAAAAGGTTGTGAAACAACTGCTTAGCAGCGGTGTCTATAGCCAGAGCTATAAGAGCGTGGCCCTGTGGCTTTATTACGGAACAGGCGAGTGTTTCCTGCAGGATGCGGATAATTTTGTCTTGAAGACCAAGTATTTTGCAGATATTCTTAAATTTTTGAGGGAAAAATTTCCGGAATTGAGCAGGGTTACTACCTATTCTAGGTCCAGGACAATCAGCCGGAGGTCATCAGAAGAGGTAAGGGAAATAAAGGAAGCGGGACTGGATAGGGTACATATAGGCCTTGAAAGCGGAAGTGACCGGGTGTTGAAGTTTATTAAAAAGGGTGTTACCGCTGCCCGTCACATAGATGCAGGCAGAAAGGTCTTGGATGCGGGCATGTCCTTGTCCGAATATATTATGCCGGGCCTCGGGGGCCAGGACATGTGGAGAGAGCATGCCATGGAAACAGCAAAGGTTATTAATCGAATTAACCCCAATTATATCAGGCTCAGAAGCCTGGCCGTACCCTTTAACGCCCCCCTGTATCAAAAACTGGAAGAAGGTGAATTCAAAATACAGACCGATGACCGGATTGTGGAGGAAATAAAGCTTTTTATACAAAACCTGGAGAGAATTACCAGCACCTTAACAAGCGACCATATATTGAACCTGCTGGATATCAGGGGAAAATTTCCGGAGGACAAAGAAAAGATGTTGAAAACGATAAAGGAATACCAGGAGTTGCCTGAATCAGAACGGATAATCTATAGGATAGGCAGAAGGGGAGGGGCCTATTCATCAATAAAGGACCTGCAAACGGACCCTGTCACCTACGAAAAGATAAAGAGTCTGGTATCGGATTTATCCGCCAAGGGGTCAGGTGAGGTTGACAGATTTATTGCCGATATGGCAAGCAGGTACATATAATGTGGTTCTATAAATAGAGATAGTTAATGGGATAGAACGTTAATCAAAGGAAAATTAATATGCCCTATTACCCTATATTTCTGGACCTCAGGGACAAAAAAATACTTGTAGTGGGGGGCGGTAAGGTAGCCCAGCGCAAGGTGGAGACGCTTTTGAAGTACAACTGCCGAATATATGTTATATCTCCCCGGTTGACACCTTATCTAAGTGAATTGGCCGACAGAAGAGAAATAAGTCACGAGGAGCTCGAGGCTTTGGAGGAGCGCCTGAAGGACTCATTTATGGTAATCGCCGCTACCGATGACCGCCGGTTCAACGGGATTGTGGCCAAGCAGGCGAAAGAAAGGGGGATATTAACCAACTCGGTGGATCAGCCGGAAAACTGTAATTTTATCGTACCCTCCATAGTAAAAAGGGGAGATCTTCAGATAGCAATATCCACCGGGGGAAACAGCCCTGCCCTGGCAAAAAGCATAAGAAAGGAGATAGAGGGTATTTTCGGATCAGAATACGGTGCGCTTACAAGGCTGATGGGCGCGGTCCGGACGAGGGTTCTCTCCAGGGGGAAGCCTTCCTCGGAAAACAAGACCGTGTTTCAAAGGATGATCCGCTCCCAGTTGTTAAACCAGATAAAGGCTGGAGACACCGGGGGGATAAAAGCTACATTGAAGTCCTTGCTGGGGAAGGACTTTCCCGTAGATGATATTATCAATCATTTCCATTGAGATTTCATAATGGATACAATTGCCTTCAGATTGACCCTTGTTGCCTATCTTTTGTCCACTGCCGGTTTTTTGGTTTTTGTGATAAGAAGGGACAAAAGGTTCGGACGCTGGGCACACCGGATTCTGGTACTGGGATTCGGCCTTAATTCCGTTTACCTGGCGCTCGGTTATTATCAGATAGGCGCAGTGCCGGCCCTGGACTTGAAGACATCCCTTTCATTCTTTTCCTGGACTATAATATGTGCATATCTTTTGTTCCATCTCAGATTTCGAATAATGGTCCTGGGATCATTTGTGGTGCCCTTTTCCACTTTTTTGATGATCCTGTCCTCCACAATCCCTGTTTCAAGCATCAGCGTGAGACCCGTATTCCGGAATTTCTGGTTCCCGGTGCATGTCACTACATCCCTGCTGGGTGACGGTATATTCGCCATCGCCTTTATCGCCGGAATAATGTATCTTATTCAGGAGAGCCAGATAAAGTCCAAAAGGCTGGGCCCCCTTTACACCAGACTCCCTTCCCTTAACAGGCTGGATTCCCTGAATTATCATGCCCTCAGCTACGGGTTTCTTTTTCTCACCATAGGAATGATTACAGGGTCTCTCGTGGCCCAGGGAGCACACGGATCTTACTGGAAGTGGGACCCAAAAGAGGTGTGGTCCCTGATAACATGGATCTGCTACGCCTTGCTGCTGCATCAGAGGCTTGCAGCAGGCTGGAGGGGGCGGCGTTCCGCATTGATGTCCATAGGGTGTTTTATTATCCTGGTCTTTACCTTCCTTGGGGTGAATTTCCTTATGGAGGGGTACCATAGCTTTGAAAGCCTGGAGGGTATCCGGTGACAGTGATCAATATAGTGGATATAGGGTTGAATCACGAAACCGCACCGGTGGAGCTAAGGGAACTGCTCTCCTTCGGGGATCACAACATAGACCGGGTGATAAATGCCTTTAAAGAATCAAATGACATATTGGAATTCATTGTTATTTCCACATGTAACCGTGTGGAAATAGTGTTTACCACTCACAGGCCAAAACAGGCAAGGGAGTCCACAGTGGAATTTCTCTCCAGGTTCGGCGGCATCAAAAAAAAAGATCTTTTGCCGGCCCTGTATATCCACGATGGCCGGGAAGCAGTGCGCCATATTTTCAGGGTTGGAGCAAGCCTCGATTCAATGGTCGTGGGCGAGCCCCAGATACTTGGACAGGTCAAGGAGGCATACAGAACAGCGGCCAAGCATAAAACCTCCTCGGTTATCCTGAACAGGCTTATGCACAGGACCTTTTCCCTGGCCAAGAAGATAAGGACGGAGACGGATTTATCCGTGTATCCGGTGTCTGTCAGCTTTGAGGCCGTTGAACTGGGAAAGAAGATATTCGGTGACCTGAGTGGAAAAAATGTGCTTCTGATAGGGGCGGGTGAAATGGCTGAACTCGCGGCCCTGTATCTTATGAACAGTCATACGCAGGAAATAATGATTACAAACAGGACCTTTGACAGGGCGCTGGAATTGGCCCGCCGTTTTAACGGAAAGGCAGTGTCTTTCCCGGAGATGGGCGATCAGCTGACAGAGGCGGATATTATCATCGCTTCTACCGCCTCCAGGGAACCGATAATATCATTTAAACAGATAAAGGAGGTCATGAGGCAAAGGAGAAACAGGCCTATTTTCTTCCTGGATATTGCAGTTCCAAGGAACGTGGAGCCCAGGGTCAACGAGATAGAAAATGCCTATGTTTATGACATAGATGATTTAAAAAAAATTGCGAACTCCAACATGGATAAAAGGAAAAAAGAGGCGGTAAAGGCAGAGAGGATGGTGGATGAGGAGGTCATTAGGTTCAGTGAATGGCTGAAGACCCTGGACATAGTGCCCACCATAATCGACTTGCAAAGTAAGTGTGAAAAGATAAGACAGGTAGAGATGGAGAAAACCCTTTCCAATTTGGGCGGACTGGATTCCGGACAAAAAAAGGAGATAGAAAAGCTTACTTTTTCCATTATCAAGAAGGTCCTGAACGACCCCATAGTCTTTCTTAAAGGCCGGAAGGACAGAAGCACCAGGGACCTCTATCTGGATGTCACCCGTAAGCTGTTTGATCTGGATCGGGATCATGGAAACATGGAGGGCGAATAACATGGATCAAAACCGGATGACGGAGACCATCAGGAGCCATCCTCGATTTAATGAGGCGGGAATGATCGCAACCCATACAGGGATAGTGAGATCCTTTTCCGCGGACGGAAGTCCGGTGGCGGGCTTAGAACTAAAAGTTAACACCGCGAGGTTAGAGGATATAAAGAGGAAGATAAAATCCAGGCCCGGAATAGTGGAGATACTGGTTGAGACAAATACCGGGCTCCTCAAAGTGGGAGATAGTATGGTAACTGTAATGGTGGCTGGAGATAAAAGGGATAATGTATTTCCCGCACTTATGGATGCAGTGGAGATGTTCAAATCCGAGGCGGCCGAGGAAAGGGAGAAGTTAATATAAACCTTATCATAGGAATTCCTTAGAGGATCCGATGTTTATATTATTGGGTATCAGGTTGAAGCAGGACATCGCGTGCCCCGGGACCGCAGTTAAGCAAAAGATCCAGTGTGGAAAGATTGTGGATAAAATTACCCCATAGCTGCGGATATACAGGGGAAGGGGGATCGAAGTACTCCAGTTTGATCCCCGCCCCGGAGAACAACCCTTTGTCCAGATATTTTTTGGCGTTTCTCTGTGCCAAGTATTGGGTTGCTCCCATTTTGAGACACAATTCTATCAATAGTTCATTTCCCTTTTTATCTTTTATTCCTGTTTCTGATTGAAGGATAATTGGAGTGGTTAACCCTAAATATCCTTTAATATATTGAATTATCTTCATATTTAAATCTATGAGCATCTTATATTTTTCCGAGAAGATATCGGCCAGAAAGTCTCGATGTTCTTTCAAGAAGGGCGAGTTTGTATATGAGGTCTTCAGGCTACGCAAACCTTTTTTTCTCCAGTTTCCCTCCGGGCATATCTTTACACTGTTTATCCTCTGCAGCCCAAGCCCCTTTCTCCATACGGGGACGGTAATCCACAGAGTGCCCCGGTCGTTTTTAAACCGGTTTCTGGTTATCCAAGTGGTTCTTTGGGGGAATTGAACATCGTCCAGGATAACCATTATGTCTGAAAGGTGTGCCTTGAAAAAGAACCCGGGAAAGGGTGCAAAATAAGGTTGATAGGTGGATAACTTCATATGTGCTTCCTTACCAAAACGTTAATCCACCGGGGGTTTTATCTTTGCCAGATCCTCGGGCTTGTTGATGTTTATGAACAGCCTTCCCGGTGAATCGAATTTATTGATTTCCTTTTCGGTTACATATCTGACGGATATCTGGCCATAAAGGGCCCTTACCTTGAAACATTCGGAGTCAATTAAATTTTTAATAGGCTGTAAACAAGACCTGGAATACACTGCAAAGAGGGGTTCCACTTCATTTTCCAACAAAGGGATCACCGCTTCATGGCTTCCCTTTATTTCAATCATATAATGAATCAGGTCTTTGTTGATAAAGGGCATGTCGCATGCTATAAAAAACCCCGAATTTCCTGTTATCTTCTTTAGCCCTGTAAACAAGCCCCCTATGGGTCCCAGTCCCTTCACAATATCTTCATACACCGGAACCCCGAGATATTCGTAGAGGTGCTTTTTGTTGCAAACAATTGCCACATTGTTAAAGATTTCCTTCATTTTACTTACAAGGCCATCTATCAACCTGACACCCCCGATTTCCAGAAATGCCTTGTTTTTTCCGTAACGCTTGCTGGATCCACCTGCCAGTATAACACCCTCGACACGGTCCTTGGAGGAATAATCCGATGCCATTTTACCTTCCATTTAGTTTTCCAATTCTTATTTTATAGCTAAATCTTGGAATTTCGTCAAAACCTGGAACAGTCCATTTCCGTGGAGAGGCCCTTTAGCTATTGTTTTATGGTGTTGACATTCAGCACCTTTAAATTATAATTTAAAAACATGCCGGAGTGGTGAAATTGGTAGACGCAGAGGACTCAAAATCCTCCGGGCCTTGTGTCCGTGTCGGTTCGATTCCGACCTCCGGCACCATAATTTTTTTGCACAGTATTCTTTAACCCGGATTGTGCAGTAGTTGGCTACTGCACAATCCGGGTTAAAGAATTTTGCATTGGCAAAAGACATATTCCAGGTACGGTTTCTCGAGTACGGAATTAAAGATAAATTGAATCTTTAACTACATCTATCATCAAAAACCTTTTCGGATTTCCCGGCAGCACTTGACCTTTTACGGCCTTAAGCGAAAAAGCTAATATAGAGGGCACTTGAACGCTCTTATTTAGGGCAGGGGCCGCTCGATTATTTTCAAAGTAATATTGACAAACAATATTTGGTTTAATTAAATAAAAGAATGATTTATATATTTAATATATAAAATGAAAAATCTTCAAGGGAGAAAGCTAATGCTCAAGGCAATGACCATATCATCTGTAAATATGGATCCTGTAACCAACAGTCCTATCATTATCTTAAAAGAAATAGAAGGAGAGCAAACTTTGCCCATATGGATAGGTCTTCTCGAGGCAACAGCCATCGCCAGTGAAATAGAGGGGGTGAAGTTCTCCAGGCCTATGACGCACGATCTCCTAAAAAACATAATGGACAAAACAGATGTAAAGCTGGACAGGATAGAGATATGTGATCTAAAGGATAACACATATTATGCCTTGATCCATATAACGAATAGAAATAAACCTTTATCCATAGATTCAAGACCGAGTGATGCCATTGCCTTGGCAATCAGGGCGGATGCCCCTATATTTGTATCGGATGAGGTTCTGGATAAATCCAAAGAAATAGAGGCCAATAAGGAAAGCGTGCCGGCGGATAAGAGCAAGGAAGGGAAAAAGTGGCAGGATGTTCTGGAAAAGCTCGAACCGGAGGATTTCGGTAAATATAAAATGTGAGGGCCGAGTTTCGAATCCAATTTTATCCGGGCGAGAGGACCGTATCCCTTCCCTGTTTTTATCTTATTGCCCTCCCGGTTTCTTAATTCAATGCACGCACAAAACCACTGATTTCGCTGCCCTGCCCCAGCATTATTCCGGTACGAGAATAATAAAGATCTAAACCATGATAGACCTGCATACGCATACCATATTCAGTGACGGGGAACTTTTACCATCTGAGCTGGCCAGAAGGCTTGAACAAATGGGATATTCCTGTGCTGCTATAACCGATCACGTGGATGCATCGAACATAGATTTCGTTTTACCCAGAATTGTCAAGGTGTCAGAAGATCTGAACCGAACCCAGTCGGTAAGGATTATGCCAGGGGTCGAGATTACCCATGTGGCCCCGGAATTAATAGCACCAATGGTAAAAGAGGCGAGAAACCTGGGTGCAAAAATAGTAGTGGTTCACGGGGAGACCATTGTCGAGCCTGTGGCAAAAGGTACAAACCGGGCCGCGATACTTTCGAATGCCGATATATTGGCCCATCCTGGGCTTATAGCGGCAGAGGATGTCAAACTAGCAGCGGAAAAAGGCGTGTATCTGGAGATATCGGCCCGGAAGGGCCACAGCTTTACAAACGGATATGTTGCCTCGATTGCAAGGGAATTCGGTACTCGGCTGGTCTTGAACTCCGATGCCCATTCCCCTCAAGATCTCATGACCTACCAATTCGCCGACCTGGTAGCCCAAGGGTGCGGACTGGGAGAAAATGTGCTGCAGGAATTCCTGAAAAACTCCCGGGCCATTTTAGTAAAGAATGACTGAGCAAAATCTCCCGACCTTTAACCCAATCAAACGCCCCGATTAAGACAGAACAATGACAAAAAAGCTTATCTACCATATAACCGGGATTGCCATAATAATCTTCTGGCTTATTGTACTGATGGAGTTGGTAAGAAATACCGGCCCGAAAAATAAAACAATAAGTAACGGGTCCATCAATACTAACAGGCAGGCTTCACCTAAACAGGGATCAGAGGAATGGATGGAGATAATTTTCAAGGGCCGAAAAATAGGATATACGGTTACAAAAACAAAGCCCATGGAGAGAGGCTATAAGGTAACCGAAGAAATATTCATGTCCATGGATTTGATGGGCGAAGAAAGACAAATAATGGCTCAAACCAGGGCGGAACTGAACAAGGAGTTTCTCCTGGATAGGTTTGATTTCCAGCTTTCCTCTCTGATGGCAGATGTTAAAATCTCCGGAGAAGTAGAGGGTGAAAATCTTTATCTCACAGTCGGAGAAGGAACCGGGGAAGTAAAAAGGTCGATAAAGGTCCCTTCAAAACCGTTGATTAACGCGGGGGTTACCCAATTCTTCAGGTCCCGTAAGTTAAGTGTAGGCGATTCTTTTACGTTTCCCCTGTTCGACCCCGTTACCATGACAACCAATAATGCGGTTATCAGTGTAGAAGAAAAGGGGAGGATCACGGTCAAGGGAAAATCATACCGCGGGTTTCGCCTGAGGATGGACTTCCTGGGAAAGCCGCTGGTTATCTGGGTTGATGAGAACGGGGTTCCCTTGAAGGAAGAAGGGTTTATGGGGTTTACCCTTGTGAAATCAAATTCCTTGGAGGCCAAATCCGGCCTCGCAAAGGGGGTAAATTTTTATGATCTCACAGCCGTCAAGGTAGCGGAGAGAATAAGGAATCCAAGGGAATCCTCATACCTGAGGATAAGATTTAAAGAGGTGCCTTCACGCCTGCCTGTGGATACCTCGAGGCAGGAACTCAGCGGCAGAGTGCTTACCGTAAGAAAAGAAGTTCCCCCTTTTAATGCACTTTATCAAATACCATATGCTGATCAGCAAGATAAAATGTCGCCCTTTCTCAGGCCGGAACCCCTTGTTCAATGCCTGGACAAGGATATAGCTGCCCTGGCCGGAGATATAATAAAGGAAACCCGGGATCCCTTTGCAGCATCCCGGAGGATTATGCAATGGGTTTTCAAAAACCTGAAAAAGATTCCTCTGTTATCCCTGCCTGATTCCAAAAAGATCCTTGAAAACAGAGCAGGTGACTGCAACGAGCACGCCACCCTGATGACCGCCCTGTTAAGGTCTGCCGGAATACCTTCCAGGATGGTAGCGGGATTGGTTTACAAAGATGGAAGATTCTATTATCATGCCTGGAACGAGGCATTCATCAGTGGATGGGTATCCCTTGATGCAACCCTGAACCAGATTCCTGTTGATGCTACCCATATCAAGCTGGTAAACGGGGGAATAGAAAGGCAGGTCGAAATTATAGGTATGATAGGCAGCATCAGCTTCGAGGTATTGGAATACAGATGATCAGATTTGAAAACCTCACCAAATTTTACCGCGGTATCAAGGCGGTAAAGAATCTGAATCTTCACATCCCCGAGGGTTCAATATTCGGTTTCCTCGGCCCGAACGGGGCGGGAAAGACTACTACCATAAAAATGATGGCGGGTGTATTGAAACCCACAAAGGGCCGCATATTCATAAATGGAATGGATCTCTCCAAAGAGCCTTCCAGGGTAAAAAGCGTTATTGGATTTATACCTGACAGACCATTTCTTTACGAGAAGCTCAGCGGCTCCGAGTTTCTTAAGTTTAAGGCCGGGCTATACGGAATTTCGAAAGACGGCCTGGAGGAGAAGGCCCTGAATCTGCTTGACCTTTTTGGATTGAGTGAATGGGGCGATGAGCTTATAGAGTCTTATTCTCACGGTATGAAACAGCGTCTTATAATTGCATCCGCCATTTTGCACGAACCCCGGGTAATCATTGTGGACGAACCCATGGTAGGCCTTGACCCCAAAGGGGCCCGACTGGTTAAGGATATATTTCGGCAAAAGTCCAAACAGGGATCTACCATTTTCTTGTCCACCCATACACTGGCCCTGGTCCAAGAAATTTGTGACCACCTGGCCATTATTGACAGGGGAGAGGTTGTAGCCTCCGGTACCGCTGAAGAGCTGAGGAAAAGGTCAGGCATAGACGGGAATCTGGAGAGGATTTTTCTGAAGATAACAGAAGAGGTCAAGGGCCGTGAGCGCGTTTAAGATTCTCATCTCTCCCAGGTTCATGGGTTTTAAAAACGGGCTTAAAAAATCAGAGGGCAAGAGAAACTTGAAGGCCCTGACCCTGACTGCTGCAGGGATAATATTCTGGCTGGCCCTTTTTTATCTTTTCTACAGGGTCCTTATATATTTTTCTTCCCAGGAAATGATAGGCAATATACTTGCAAGGCACCTCCTTGCAATGGTGCTCCTGATATTTTTTTCCATGTTGATTTTCAGCCATATTATAACCGCGCTTTCCAACCTGTTCATTTCCCAGGATCTGGAGATTTGCCATTCCTCGCCGGCAACGCTTACGGAGGTTTTCTTGAGCCGCTGTTTCCATACCCTGACAGACAGCTCCTGGATGTTGATCGTTTTCGGATTCCCGGTAATGATGGCCTATGGTTTTGTGTATCACGCCGGTTTGGGTTACTACCTCGGGCTTGCATACGTGTCTTTTCCCCTGATTATCACCGCCGCTTCCCTTGGAATAATCGTTATTATACTCCTGGTAAAAATCTTCCCCGCCCAAAGGGTAAGTGACATAATAATGCTGCTCTCAGTTGTGCTTATTGTCATTCTATACCTGCTGTTCAGGTTTCTGAGGCCCGAAAGGCTGGTAAATCCGGATACATTTATGAGTATTGCCCAGTATCTGACTGCCTTGAAGGCCCCTGATTCCCCATATCTGCCCAGCCATTGGGCAACCGAGCTACTTTGGGGTTTCCTGGACAAGGGTTCGGAGGGGAACGCGCTGACCCACCTTGCTTTATGGAGCACCGCGGCCGCCATGGCGGTAATAACCGTGTGGTTGTCGGGAATCATATACTTCGACGGGTTTTCAAAGGCCCAGGAGGCAAAAAGAAGGAGCCGCACAGGCAGCGGCATACTGGAAAGAATCGTATCATTAATTGTAAGGCCGTTGAATCCGGAGACCGCCTCCCTGATCTCCAAGGACATCCGGACCTTTTTCCGGGATAACAGCCAGTGGTCACAGCTGTTGCTCCTGGGGGCCCTGGTGGCTGTATATCTTTACAACTTTAGTGTTCTTCCACTGCACAGAAGCCCAATAAAATCCATCTACCTTCAAAACGCCTTATCCTTTCTCAATATAGGCCTTGCCGGATTTGTCATCTCCGCATTATCGGCAAGGTTTATCTTTCCGGCGGTAAGCTCCGAGGGACAGGCATTCTGGATAATACTATCCTCTCCTTTGTCAGCCGGACGTTTTCTGTGGTCCAAATATTTCGCCTACCTTATTCCCATGCTCATCCTGGCGGAGGTCCTGATAATTTATACCAATTACCTTCTGAACGTGAGCGGCTTTATGATGGTATTCTCTGCACTGACCATATTCCTTATGGTATTCGGCATAGTGTCCCTGGGGGTAGGATTCGGGGCCATCTATCCAAACTTCAGGCACGAGAATATAGCAAAGGTGGCCACCGGGTTCGGCGGTGTGATGTACATGATAGTGAGTTCCGTTTTTATTGCCATAGTGGTTATGCTGGAGGCCGGCCCGGTTTACACCATTCTTTCCTCCCATTTCAGGGGGGAATCGTTAAATACTCTTCACTGGATCTGGATGATCGGTTCTTTTGTATTGGTTATCGCTGTAATAGTTTACGCAGTGTACAAGCCCATGGCCGGGGGCCTGAGGGCTTTAAATGAATATGAGGGATAAATGGCGGAAGAGGATTATTTTGAATACGTTGGGAATCTGCATATCCATTCCGCGAGTTCCGACGGGGGGTCAGGCCCAAAGGAAATAGCCCGGGCCGGAAGAAAATTAGGCCTGGATTTCCTTATTCTAAATGATCATTCCTATCTGACCGGGCTTCACCTGGAGGACGAGGGTTACCACAGGGGAGTCCTCCTGCTGGTGGGATCCGAGATAGGTACCGGCTCCCACCATTATCTGGCCTTTGATATCAGACACCAGGTGAAAAGCGAGGGACGTTCTCCCCAGGACGTGATAGACGCGGTAAACAGACAGGGCGGATTCGGATTCATAGCCCATCCCTTTGAAAAGGGAATGCCCTTCCTGGAAAACAGTGTTACCTTTACCTGGGACGATTGGTCCGTTAAGGGATACACAGGTATCTGCATATGGAACTTTACCTCCAGGTGGAAGGAGAATGTAAAAACTCTATGGCACGGTATATTTCATCTCTTGTTCAAGCGGTATACATTAAAAGGCCCCAGCGGCAAGACGTTGGCTTTGTGGGACAGCCTGTGCTCCGGGGGAAAGGTAGTTGCCATCGGCGGCTCCGATGCCCATGGGGCCCCAATAAACTTGGGACCTCTCAGGTTCAGGCCTTTGAGATACGAATTTCTCCTGAATACCATTAACGCCCATATTTTAACCGCTGTTCCGTTAACCGGAAATTTGAATGCCGACAAGGAAACCATATATGATTCGCTCAGACAGGGAAGATGTTTTATGGCCCATGACGGGCTTTATCCTGCATACGGATTCAGATTTTTCTTTGCAGGGGAGAAAGATAAAAAGATAGTTTCCATGGGGGAAGAGAAGGTATTTGAGCTGGGGACTTTAACGGTAAACATCCCTGAACACGGAATGATAAAAATAATGAAGGACGGGAACCTCTTTAAGGCAGCTTCGGGAAGTGGTTTATCCCTTATGATCCGGGAAAGCGGCGTTTACAGGGCCGAGGTCTGGAAAAAAACAACATTATTCGGATGGAGGCCCTGGATTTTCTCCAACCCCGTTTACCTTCGGTGAAAAACATTCCCTGTCCTCTGGAAGCCGACTTATCAATTGATAAATTAATTTTATTCCCGGATCACTCTTGTCCAAAATCGGTTCTTTCTTTGGACAGCATTTGAACCATATGAATACAAGTATTGGCTTTTATGCCCGAAGTTGCCTCTCCAAATCGGCTTATTTTATGACTTTTCCGGGACTGATACCCTGTGAGATACCTATTTTCAGAAAGATCGCGGTTATTGGACAGCATTCTAAAATCAAGACAACCTGAATTCCCGGCAATGATGGGCATTATGTAAAATCAGGTACTTATCTGTCCAAATTAACGGATTTCATTCTGTTTTGGACAGTAGTGTTCCCGGATAATCTTTTCATAATAATTTCATTATTGACAAAGAAATACCTTGCAAGTTATATGTTTCTGTCTAAATGGAATATTAACCTGGTTTCATGCAAGGAGGACTGGGCCTTGGCATTAGGCCATCGATATAAACCCTCATAACAACTCACCTTTTCAGGTGTCTGCCTGCCGACGGTCATCGATACGAATAAATATATTCTGGCAAATTTGCCGATTATCCCTTTAATCAAAAGAGATTTTGGGGTTTTGATCCCAAAGGTCAAAGTCAACCTTTGCTGCAAGGCAAGGGAACCAAAAAATACAACTTTGTTTAGCATGAAAGGAGCATACCGAAATGGAAAACCCATTTGGTAGACATATACTGGCGGAATATTTCCAATGTGAAAGCCCCTGTCTCGATAACGAAAAAAAGATAAGGGACCTTATGCTCGAGGCCGCCTCAAAAAGCGGGGCACATGTCGTGGGTGATATATTTCACCACTTCAACCCCCAGGGTGTCACAGGAGTGGTGGTTATAGCGGAATCCCATTTTGCCATACACACCTGGCCGGAATTTAACTATGCCTCTGTAGATCTTTTTACGTGCGGAAGCAGGGTTGACCCGTGGATCGGATTTGAATATCTGAGGGAAACACTGCAATCAAGGGAATGGAAAAGTAAAGAGATCTTCAGGGGGAGGTCCGGAGAGTATCACCCATCAATTGAGGCTTCAACCGGTTAATTTATGTATCCCCTTTCATATTTCTTATTGACATTGAGGGCGTATTTTTACATAAAAAAAGATTCGGTTTTTTTCAGGATCACGTGGTAATAATTCAAAGGCAAAAATTTTATAATTAAAATAAATGGAAAGGATGTGGTTACCATGGTTTGTGCAACTGTAAAAAAAGGCGTAGAGTGCATTTTCATGACCAAACAGGGATGTCAATTTAACGGAGGAAGCTGCAAACCCATTGTCGAACAATGTAATGGGTGCGGAAAAATTTTGGAAACCCCCCAAGGAAAATACTGCCTTTGTTTCCCCGACCCTGACTCCAAATGGAGGAGGGGTACCTGCAATATGGCTACCCACATAGTAAAGGAAACTAATAAGCAAAATAACAAGCTTAATCCTTTAAAGGCCTCAAAAAGGGCCCGTTAAAGACATTAACCCTATCCCGGAAAAAAATGGTGGCACTTTTCTGAAGAGACCGGCGGGAGGGCGCTGCTCTTTTCGTGACTTACCAGATACTGGTCTCTCGCCTCTGGTTCCTGGATGCTGGTTTTACAAGAAA
>CAZZPR010000049.1:0-25058 GCA_964655655.1 uncultured Desulfobacteraceae bacterium
GTTAAATCAGAGAAAATTATACATTAGTTTATCTATGATTGCAACTTAGTATTAATCGGCAGTTAAACTGATTGAAATTCGTCTTTTAAAAAAGTAATATCTCTGAAGAAACCAAGCTTATTAAAAACATCTAATTCCAACCAATAAATAAGGTCTGCTTTTTATGAAATCGGTTCTTGTCACGGGTGGAGCGGGATATATCGGAAGCCACATGGTAAAACTCCTGGGTGAAAACACGGATTACGAGATCACGGTAATTGACAACCTCTCCACCGGAAACAGGGAGGCGGTGCTTTACGGAGACCTAATGGCTGAGGACATATCAAATTCGGATGCCCTCTCTCAAATCCTTTCAAAAAGGAGATTTGACGCTGTCATACACTTCGCCGCCTCTATCATTGTATCGGAATCCATGCGTGATCCACTGAAATATTACTCCAATAATGTCATAAATACCATCGAGCTTATCAAGATGTCTCTAAGGTATGGTGTAAAATACTTCATACTGTCCTCCACGGCAGCTGTTTACGGGATGCCGGATACAATTCCCATAAGAGAAACCGCGCACACGGAACCCATAAACCCCTACGGAATAAGCAAGCTGACGGCGGAAAGAGTCCTCATGGACACTGCAAATGCCCATAAGGGTCTCAAGTACGTTATACTGAGGTACTTTAATGTAGCAGGGGCCTCACCGGACGGGAAAATAGGCCAGAGCTTTCCCGTAGCAACGCACCTTGTAAAAAAGGCTGCCCAAACAGCCTCGGGCAAGGCGGACTGCATGTATATATACGGCACTGATTACGACACACCTGATGGAACCGCTGTAAGAGACTACATACACGTACAGGACCTGGTAACCGCTCACCTCTCCTCGCTGGAATACCTGATGAAAGGCAATAATTCCGATATCTTCAACTGCGGATACGGCAAGGGGTACTCAGTAAGGGAAGTAATCCGGGCAATGAAAGAGGTAAGCGGGGTGGACTTTCCCACCAGGGAATCAGGGAGGAGGCCCGGGGATGCACCAATACTTGTATCTGACAACAGCAAGATTTCAAAATCCTTAAACTGGGTTCCCGGATATAATAATCTTGCAATTATCTGCAAGACCGCCCTGGAATGGGAAAAGAAATTGCCCTGAGGTATCGGTATGCCCCTTAAAAGAATCCGAATAGTAGTTTTTCGTGGAATACTTGTTGCGAGTCTTGGCATAGTTACCTATCTCGCCTTAATGCCCGGTACCTATCCCGGAATTCAAGAGGTCAGTGATAAGTTTCTCCATGCCGCGGCCTTTTATTCCTTGGCCCTGATGGTGGATTTCTCTTTTCCGGTAACCGGTTACAGTGCAAAAAAAATACTCCCTCTGCTGGTATATGGAATACTCATAGAGATTGTTCAATGCTATCTTCCCTATCGTTTCTTTTCTTTAATGGATATAGGAGCAGACGCTTTCGGCCTTATTGCCTATGGCCTCAGCCTGCCTTTGCTGAAAATCCTGCCTGTATTTGGGATGAGATGGAGAAAAATAAACCAGAGACATACAGGGTCCCATAATGATAGTGCATGAAATCCCGCAGATGAAATATTTTGCCTTCCGGTTTTTCACTCGAAAACAGGGACAAATTAACCAGGCACCAACCTAAAGGAATACGACCTTGATATGCATAACTGTATTAAGCAAAAACTTACGCAACAGCGGCTTCCGACTCCACTCTCTGGACATATTCCGCCATCTGGATCATTATTTCGCTCAGATCCTCCTGGCTGATTCCCAGGAACTCCATGGCACGTTCGTCCATGTGATAAAGCATTCCGTCAACCCCCGCACCTATGCCGCTCATCAAGGCAATGGAATCAGCCATGTGCACTATATACGTCATTTCGTGCCCCTGGGATCTGGACGGTTCATGGTGATATTTAATGGCGGTGATCAGGGCTTCGGGAATATTCCAGTTCCTGCAGACCTCGGCTGCTATCTCCGAATGATCAAATCCTAAGATATCTTTTTCCGCCTCCAGGAAGCTTTGCCGGCGGTCTTCCATAAATTCCCGAAAAGCATCCTTTCTCTCCCGAATGTACGGATCGAGGATAAGTTTTCCGGAGTCATGGATGAGCCCGGCGGAAAAGACGTCATTGGCCATTTGGGGGTATTTCCTTTCAGCGATAAGCCTGGAGCCGAAGGCCACGGCCATGGAATGAATCCAAAGATCCCCGGAATCAAGCTCATACCCCTCCATGGTATTACCCAATATATCGGAGGAACTTGCTACTGTAATAATCTCGCCCAAGGTCTTGTGGCCCAGAACAACCGAAGCCCGTTGAATGGATGCCACCTTTTCGCTCAGGCCGTAATATGTAGAATTGGCTAGCTTCAATACCCTCGCCGCAATCGCCTGATCGGTTTCCAGAACACTGGCCAGGTCCTTAAAACTGGAGCTTGGATTTTCCATGATCTTCTGGGCCTTATGCAAAATCTGCGGCATAGGCGGAAGATTATCAACGGATTTCAATATCCTCTTTTTTAGTTCCTCGCCCTTGGGCAGTTCGTTCTTATGAGATGCCTTTTTTTGAAAGTCTTCCCGGTCCGGTTCCGTTTTAAGATCTAATTCTATAAGGGTCTTGCAGGCGGGACAAGGAAGGGCAACCTCCTTTCCCCTGGGCAGCCTTTCGTCGGGAATATCATATACCTTATTACAATTGGGACATTGTATCTTCATATATCAGGATATCTTAATCTTACCGGAATCTATATTAAGTATCATTGTCCTTACCTCTGTACCCCCTGTTTGATCGATCTTTACCCGAAGCTGTTCATTGGCCAGGGCCTCCTTTATTGCTTCAGCCAGCTTGCTTCCTGTATCGGACTCTTCCTTGGCAGCCAGCATAGCCGAACCGCCTGCAACGGCCACAGAGAAAGGAGGGCTTGCCCCCTGGTTTCTCATCTCCTCGAGCACGTGCGGCACCGCTGTATTTGCATACATTATGGGGTTCCGGGGTTTAAAGGATCCCGAATGTGGAGCCAGTACATGGATTCCGGCACCTATCCCCTGACCGGGGCTGTACAGGATTACACCCATCCCTGAACCTATATTGGCGATCTTCAGCAGTCCTTCAGAGACAACCGCACACTGCATTATTTTTACCAAAGTCTCTTTCATTGCAGGACAAAAATTATTTATTTTGCTGGTGAGGAATCGGAGCTGCCCTTTCCCTCCTGCTGGGCCTTTATTTCTTTGCCCTTTTCAGCTGCATAGCCCACACTAAACCCCTCAACCGAGATAATATTATCTATGTCAAGGATTAATTTTACCTTGTCCTCGGACTTGCCGATGCAAAGTATATAATCCGAATTCACGTTATGTCCGAAATCAGGCGTATCCTCGATATTATTGCCGTCGATGTCTGATACGTCCGACACCTTGTCTACAAACAGGCCCATCTCGATGCCTTTTGACTTTACCACTATAATCACATTTTCACGCTTTTTTTCTGTGGACCCCAATCCGAACCTGGCTCTCAGGTCCATAATGGGCACAATCTTACCCCGCAGATTAATAACCCCCCTGATAAAACCCGGAGTCCTGGGAACCGGCGTTATATCCATCAGCCCGATGATTTCCATTACCTTGAGTATTTCCACCCCGTATTCCTCTTCTTCCAGAAAAAAGGTCAAAAATTTCCCCCCTGAATGGTTTCCATTCCCCTTTTCAGGAGAAATTTTCCCATCTTTCTGGACGGATTCTTCTTGCTCTTCCCGGAATTCCTGATTAACCTCCCCTGCCTCCTGAAAAGTCTCCCCCGCCTGGTTTTGTTCATCCGCCGAAACAATTTCGTCTGAAGGTGCAGGGGCAAGCGCTTCTTTTATTTTCTGATCTTTCGGGCCTTCCTTAGCTTTATGATCCGGCGCCTCTTTTTTTCCGGAGGTCTCGGTCTCGAAGGTGTCCTCCTTTTGCCTGGTATCTTTTATCCAGCCAAGAGGATCTGAACCCAGCCTTTTCTTTTTACTCATTACCCTTCCCTTTCAATAATTTCCCTGCAAAGTTTTAAGTAATCCTCTGCCCCATGGCTGTTTGGCTTGTATTCAAAGATATTCTGGCCGAAACTTGGGGTCTCCGCCAAACTGATATTTTCCCTTACCACGGTCTTGAATACCCTATTGCCGAAATGTTTCCTTATCCTTTCCTCCACTTCCTGATTTAACTTCCTTCTTCTGTCGAACCTGGTACATATGACCCCGGTTATCTCCAGCTTATCGTTAAGTCTCTTTTTTGCTATTTCTATAGTCTGCAGCAGCTTTGCCATTCCCTGCATAGGCAAAAATTCCGTCTGAAGGGGGATAAAAATCTGGTACACAGTGGTGAGTGCATTCAAGGTCAAAAGCCCCAGAGACGGAGGACAGTCCACTATGGTATAATCAAAATTGTCATGCCCTTGGAGTGCCTCTTTAAGAAGAAATTCCCTTCCGGGGACAGACGCAAATTCCAACTCCGCACCTGAAAGTTCCAACGCAGATGGAATTATCTTGATGCCGTTACTTTCTGTCAGCACCTCTTCAAAAGTGGCCTCGCCCTTCATAAGTTCGTAAATGGATTTCTCCAGATTGTGAGCCTGTATGTTCATTGAATAGGTAAGGTTGGCCTGGGGATCCATATCTATCAACAATACTTCCTTTCCCAGCCGGAAAAGTCCTGCCCCCAGGTTCAAGGCACAGGTTGTTTTACCTACACCCCCTTTTTGATTTATGATAGCTATTAATGGCATGGTTAAGGGTATGGATATCTAATCCTTCAGGAACTAATGGAAAATTATAGAATAAACCACGTTTTATGTCAAAAGAAAAAGCTTCCGTCGTGGGGCAAACCTCCTCAATATAATAAAAAAAGCAAAATAATCGTACCCACAACAGGTAAAACAGGAAGGAGCAAAGAGGTGTAAACCCTGCTGAAACTTGCCTGGAAGTAATCCTTGGTTACAAGCAGGCACAGGTGCACAGGTGAAAGTATGACCCCTACGAAGCCCATACCAAATGCAAGCACCACATGGGAAATGTTGTATCCCCTGGCCTCAACCAGGCCGATAACAATGGGAAAGGAGATGCCGACAAAGCCCACGCTTATGCCCGTGAGGACACCTGCAAGGAAGGGCATCAATGCAAAAACCAGAATAACCGGCACGTTATATTTGCGCAAGAACAAGGCTGTTTCATTTATGCACCCGCAGTCCTTGATTATAAACTTAAATATCATTATCCCGAATACTAATACGACCATGTTTAAAGGAAAATTCTTGGTCAGCACCAAAGGTATTTCGCGTATCCTTGTCCTGCCCATAACAATAGCTGTCATTACAGACACCCCTTTTTGAGCAGGTGTAATATCCAGTCTCTTTGATGCAACCTTTACCATGGGAGCCGAAAATAATGCACCCCCGGGCATGGGCAAGAGTCCTATCATTGAAGGAAGCACCACCAGTCAGAGGATATGGACGATGCCTCACTGCAAAATATCAATTCAAGCTTTATTCAATTAAATATGAGTTGGCCTGGCCCATGCATAAAATGGTGTCTTTGTTTCTATCAGCAGATAGCCAATCCAATTCATGAAGGCTTCATAATCCTTTTTACCGGTAAATATCTCCCCTGCTATCAATTCCTTTTGCCACGACATGGTGCAGGGGGCGGCGGGTGCGTCTATGCGTGGTTTTCGGGGCATGGATGTCGATTAAGGGTTTGTTCAAATTGTATCCGTTGAATTGATATTTTGAGGTACGTATTTCACATATTTCACTCTAAACAATAAACAATGATATATCTGAGGTCAGGTTTTGGTGCAACGATACCCTCATTGACATCCAAAGAGTCAAAAAAAGCAATCTAAAAGGAGTTCACTTTTAATTCGTAAACGGTTCACTTTTATAAAATTCCTAACAGTCCCCATTTCCTCTTGACAAGCACCGCGCGCCTTCCTATAGTCCCAATATATGTCCATCTGGATATATATCAGATAAGGCATATGAAGTGCCTTCAAGGGCCAAGGGCAGGAGGGGGTGCCTGAAGATAAACAGGCCTATAGGCCTATAGCTTAACAAAGGTGGAAAGCATAAGAAAATCAACAAAGTGGCTGTCCTATGGGCTATTTTTTCTTTTCCTGTTCTCTTTTTTGTCGGCCGCGTCGGCAGCGGATGGCTGCAGGGCCGTGTACGGCACCGGCTCCCACCGGTTCATCCTGGCCACCGGGAGCCCTGGGGAGCTGGGCCTGCTTGAGGTCTTAGCCAATAAGTTCAACAAGAACCATGACATGAGCCTTTGCTGGAAAAAAGCTGGCTCAGGCGCTTCTTTGAAGTTGCTTAAGGCCAAGAAAGCTGACGTGGTCATGGTCCATGCCCCTGCCGCAGAAAAGAAGGCTGTTGAGAAGGGGTGGGCTGGGCCATCAAAAGAACCCTGATCGGGTCGAATGAATTTTACATCGTAGGTCCCAAAGAGAAACCTGCGGGTATCTCAAAAGCTTCAAGCTCAGCTGATGCCTACCGGAAGATTGCGAAGACAGAAGCCAAGTTCTTTTCGAGAAGAAACAATTCCGGAACCCACAAGAAAGAGATGGCCGTATGGAAAAACGCCGGGATCCAACCTTCTGGTTTCTGGTACGTCATCACCAAAGATTTTATGATGGCGACCTTGAAACGGGCGGACAAGCAAAAAGCTTGCTTCATGACCGACAGCAGCGCTTTTGTGGCCGCCCAAAGGGACCTCCGGCCTATTACGGTTCTTTTTCGAGGCGATCCCTTTTTAATCATTGTTTACCATGCCTTGTGCCATCCGCGGGGGCAACACCTGGACAGAAACACGCAGCCCTTTTCATGGATTTTGTGGCATCTGAACAAGGGCAATCGACTATTAGAAGCTATGGTGTGGATCGCTATGGGGTCGCCATGTACAATGATGCTGCTTACGCCGAGCAATATGAACATTAATGGAACGGCGGGTTATTCGTTACTCCACAAGGCGGTTACGGGGTGTAACCGCCTTTTTTGAACCACAATTTTTCAAGGGAGGAAGTGAACATGGAAAAAAGAGGTTTGTGTTTATTGGTTCTGATTCTCCTTTTTCTCGTGGCGCCCGGCCTGGGCATGGGGAGCGAGAAAATCATCAAAATGTCCACCACAACGAGCACAGAGAACTCCGGGCTCTTGGATGTACTTCTCCCCGAATTCACAAAGGATACGGGAATTGAGGTGAAGGTCTTCGCCAAAGGGACCGGGGCATCCATCCGCGACGGCATGGACGGCAATGTGGACGTCATCTTTGTCCACGCCAAGGCGCGGGAGGAGAAGTTCATCGCTGAAGGGTATGGAACAAAACGGTATGGAGTGATGCATAATGACTTCGTCATCATCAGTCCTGCGGAAGACCCGGCAGGCATCAAAGGAATGAAAGAGGCGTCCAAAGCGCTCGGAGAAATTGCCGAGGCTGAGGAAGAGTTTGTCTCGCGGGGCGATGACAGCGGCACCCACACCAAAGAACAGGCCCTTTGGAAAGAGACGAGACTCCCGCTCATCACCGAGAAAAAAGAAATCGTCAAAGGTGGAAAAAAGAGGAGCCTTTCCTTCCAGTATCCGGGAGGGCTGGGTGAATGGTATCTTTCTATCGGCCAGGGCATGGGCAAAGTCCTCACCTTTGCCGAAGAAAAGCAGGCCTATACTCTCACCGATCGAGGAACTTATTTGAAGTACAAGTTCGGGAGAGCGCAGGGCCTGGATCTCGAAATTTTGTGCGAAGGCGACCCGGCCCTATACAACCCTTATGGGGTCATCCCTGTGAACCCCGAGAAATACCCTCACGTTCAGCACGAATGGGCCGAGACCTTTGCCCAATGGCTTGTGTCTCCCAAGGCTCAGGCCATGATCGCCAACTATAAGATCGAGGGGCAACAGGCGTTTTTCCCGGATGCGATCCCCGATGCGAGGTAAAGGTTGAGCTTCCTCATCGACAGCTTTTTGTCAGCCCTTCTTCTGCTGTGGTCTCTCGACCCGGAGGTGTATTTCATCATCTACGTCTCCGTCAAGGTGAGCCTCAGTTCCACGCTCATAGCGAGCTTGTTGGGCGTGCCGGCGGGCTTCCTCATCGCTTTCAAGGAGTTTCGGGGCAAGCGATTGCTCATTACCGTTCTTAATTCATTGCTGGCTCTTCCCACTGTGGTTGTCGGTTTGGTGGTCTACGCCTTTATTTCCCGAAAAGGCATTTTGGGGATCCTGGATCTTCTCTACACCCAGACCGCCATGGTGCTCGGCCAGGTCATCCTCATTTTCCCGGTTGTGGCCTGCCTCACCATTGCAGCCATCAGCCGCATTGACGACCGGTACAGAAAAACGGCCCTCACATTAGGCGCCACACCTTTTCAAACGGCTCTGATCGTGTTGCGAGAGGTCCGTTTTGCGGTCATTGCCGCCATTATCGCCGCCTTCGGGAGAGTCATTGCCGAGGTGGGCATCAGCATGATGCTCGGAGGGAACGCGAAAGGCTACACACGGACTATGACCACGTCCATGGCCCTGGAATACGACAAAGGGGAATTTGTCCTGGGCGTAGCCTTGGGATTGGTCCTCCTCTTGATCAGTTTCAGTATGAACGTTATTTTCAATGCCATGCAAGGAAAGAGTGAAGCATAATGCTTTTTTCCATAAAGAACCTGACCAAGGTATACAGCGAGAGGACTGTTTTGGACTTACCGGACCTGGCCTTCGAAAAGGGACTCATCTACGGGCTTCAAGGTCCGAACGGATCGGGAAAAACGACCCTTCTCGAAATACTCAGTCTGCTCAGCCCGCCGAGCACCGGAACCGTTTTCTATAACGGTAAGAGCATCGATTTCGCTGGTTCGGATCTGACCTCCCTTCGCCGAGAGATCGTGATGGTCCAGCAGCACCCCGTGCTTTTCACCACCACGGTGTACAAGAACCTGGAGTTCGGCCTGAAAATCAGGGGTATCTCCAAAATGGAGCGGCAGAAAATCATTGGTGAATCCCTGGAGCTCGTGGGCATGCAGGGCTTCAGCCATGCCCTGGCCCACAAGCTCTCCTGCGGCGAAACCCAGAGAGTGGCCATTGCCCGTGCCCTGGCCTGCTCCCCTAGAGTGATGTTTTTTGACGAACCCACGTCCAGCGTGGATGTGGAAAACCAGATTGTGATCGAGCGGATTATGCAAGACATTAGCGCCCAGAAAAACATCTCTCTCATTTTCACCACCCACAACCTCACCCAAGCCTCGAGGTTGTCCCATGATGTCCTTTCTCTTTTTGAAGGCAGGCAGGTCTCCTCCACATACGAAAACATTCTGGCAGGCCACATTGTAGTGGATCAAAAGGGCCGAAGGCAGTGCCTAATTGGGGAGAATGCCGTGCTCCCCTTGGACACGAAAAAAAAGGGGCCAGTCAAATTGACCATCGATCCCCTGAAGATCGCTTTGTTCGCCCCTCAAGAAGCCGTGGAACACGAGAACCTTTTCCAGGGGCGACTGATAGAGCTTGCCCAGGAGCATACGCTTGTGCGGGCTGTCGTCCATGTCGGGGTTCCTCTCTATATACTTCTTCCCGGAAAGGTTTTAAAACAGAAGGGACTCACAGTCGGAGATCCAGTGGCGGTCTTCTGCCCGCCTGAAGCCGTTCATGTGTTATCAATTTAGGGATTTAGGGTTGGGTACTGGGTATTGGGTATTGGGGATAAAGCAGTAACACAGCCGTCTTTCCATGCTCCATAGCATACTGCTGCGTAGGTGTAATCCGCTTTAACCCGGATTGTGCAGTAGCTGGCTGCTGCACGATCCGGGTTAAAAAACATGCAGTAAGTTAGGGAAAATTAAGGAATGGCAAGCTTAATCAAGCCTCTACCTTGTAAATTTTCACGGGTTCTGAAATGTTCTTCAGCTGCTTTTTACCCAAGCTTGATACCTTTATATTCATAGACTTTTTAACCACATTAAAGGCATCCTCGGAAATACATATCCCTCCGGCTTGGGCAAAGGGCTCTATCCTGGATGCCACATTAACCCCGTTTCCAAACACATCCTTTCCCACGATCATTATATCCCCTATATGGATCCCGATTCTTACAAGGATTTGATCCTTGCTTTTTTTATCCCTGTTATATCCGAGGAAGTCCTTCTGGATGCTGATTGCCGCCTTAACCGCATCAAAAGTACTTTTGAACCTGATCATAAATGCATCGCCTATGGTCTTGATCTCATTGCCCCTATATTGAGAGATATTTCTTCTTATTATCTCATTATGCTTTAATAACTTGGAATATGTCTGCTCCTCGTCGTGCTCCATCTCTTTGCTGAACCCCTCAATGTCGGTGACCATAATAGCTGAGAGCTCTCTGTCGGGATGGGCTCCTATCAATTTCTGGATTTTGCCGTGTAGGCTCTCGAACTTGAACGGCTTAACAACATAATCATTTCCACCAGCCTCCATTCCCTTTAAAACATCGGTCTTTTGGGCCTTTGCAGTCAGAAATATCACTGGTACATTCTCGCCCACGCTGGATCTTCTAATCCTTCTGAGAACCTCGTAGCCGTCCATCCTGGGCATCATGATATCGAGGACAATAAGGTCTGGCGGGTTTCCCCCCAGTACATGTTCAAGGGCCTTTTCTCCGTTGTGGGCTTCCAAAACTTCAAAGCCTTGTTTCTGCAGGTTGAAACGGAGAATGCCTCTGATCTGACCCATGTCATCCACAACGAGAATTCTTTTTTTTCCAGTCACCCGGTTCCTCTTTATTCCTCAGCAAAAGGCAAAAACAGGGTAAATTTAGACCATTTTCCTTCCCTGCTCTTAACCGATATTCTCCCTCCATGGGACTTAACAATATGCCTCACAATAGACAGACCCAGACCTGTTCCGGATATCATGTATCCATCGGAATTGTCCACCCTGTAAAATTTATCAAATATCCGGGGCATGTCCTCTTTGGCAATTCCTATGCCCTGATCTGTTATATCGCATTTCATCATTTTCCCTTGCACCTTTGAATCAATTGTTATACTTCCTCCGTTTGGGGAAAACTTGATGGCATTGTCCAAAAGATTTATAAACACCTGGATCATTTTATCCCTGTCCGCCATCAAGTCAGGCAATTCCGAAGGTATATTCAGGATAATGCAGTGGTCATGGCTCCTGCCCTGAAACTCCCTTAATGCTGTTTCCAATATCCCGGAAAGGGAAACGGGGTTCAAATCCATTTCAAACCGGCCTGACTCAATGCGGGATATATCCAAAAGATCATTCACCAGGGCGGCAAGCCTTTCGGATTCGTTATTTATAACTATCAGAAACTCTCTCTGGGTTTGGTAATCGTCAGGTTCCACCTGTTCAAGAAGTGTCTCTACATATGACGTAATCACGCTCAAGGGCGATCTTAGCTCGTGTGATACATTGGAGACGAATTCGCTTTTTAGTTCGTCCAATTGCCTTAGACGCTCGAGTTCCTTTAGTGCCAGCATATTCCTGAAAACAAAAATTATCCCTATGCGACTGCCCTGGTTATCCAACAATATGGATGAATTTAAACCCAGAGGGATTTTTAGTTCCTTTGCAGGATAGTAATCAAAAATCCTTTCAAAGGCAAACCCGTCCTCCATGGCCTTTTCCTTTACCTTGTCTATCATCTTAACCAGGGTCCTGGGCAGCGCCTCCTGATAATTGAACCCGATTATATCCGCAGAGGGCAATCCCAGCATGGCCGTTACGTTTTTGTTGATCTGGGTTATCCTGTCAGACATATCTATGGTGATGATTCCGCTGTTTATGCTTTCCAGGATATTTTTAATATACTCCCTTGAATGGTCCAATTTAGAATACAGATTTTGATTTTCCAGGGCTATGGCGGTCTGGCTGGCTATAAATGAGAGCCGTTTCATGTTGGCCTGGGTAAACGCATTTCTTTCGCTATCGGAGTCCATGAGTAAAAAACCCATATCCCTCTTGGCGCCCTGCAGGGGAAGTATACTTAAAAAACTGTTGTTCATTTTTTGATCAACAAAGGAAATATGGGTCCATCTTCCCTCTCTGATTATCCACCTTACCACCTCTTCGTCCAACTCATAGTTCTGCAGATCACTTTCGGACATGCCTCGAAATGTGGTTACCTCATAAGAATTTGATTCCTCAGAAAACAAATACAAGATACAAGAGCTGTAGCCTATTAGCTCCTTTACTATGCTTAGAAAAAGATTTATGATTTGATTAAAGTCGTAGTTGGAAATAATTTGCTTACTGATGTCTTGCAGCATAGTCAATTGGTCCACCTCTTCACTGAGATTCGCTAACGTCTTCCTCAGAAACTTTATATCTTTTGCAACTGGTCCGATTGCCATGTCTGCAGCCAACCTATTTTGTAAAGCTCAAAAGTGCCTTTGCCTTTTTAAATTCCTGCTCCATTTCAGGGAACAGCGTTTTTATGGATTGCCGGTTAAAACCCAGCAACTTCCAGGACTCCTCATGTATAAAGGGAATCTTGCTGTCTCCCCCGTTTCCCATATTTATCGCCCTGCAAAGAACATCCGCCAGATGAACTATCGAGACCATCCTCATGGATTCATTGGCCTGAGGGGGGTCATGGTGAAATCTTATAACCTTTATCAGGGCCGCGGGGAGATTCCATTTATCCGCCACAATGCCTCCTACCATTGAGTGGTCGAATCCCAGGACCTTTTGCTCTGCGTCCCTAATAAGGATATCCTTATCTCTTGCCATGGAAATTATTTCCAAAAAGTCATAGTTGAAATAGGTGTCCAGGACCAGCTTTCCCAGATCATGGAGCAAGCCCCAGATGAATACCTCCTCAAGGTTCTTCATCCCCAACTTCCTTGCCACGAGTTTTGATGTCACCCCGCAGCCAAGGGAATGTTTCCAAAACCCCTCCCTGTCGAAGTATCCGTTGCCTTCCTTTGCCGGAAACATGTCGAATATGGATGCGGTCAGAACCAGATTCCTGATATTGGAAAAGCCGAGTATTACAACCGCATGGGTAATAGTGGTTATCTTTCTCGGGAAACCGTAAAATGTGGAATTGGCCATTTTCAAAATCCTTAGTACCAGGGCTTGGTCCTGGGAAATGCATTTGCCTACTTCCATGGCCGAGGATTTGGGGTTCTGAGTAATTTGTATTATATTACTGGCTATTACGGAAAGGGTAGGCAGGTCATTAACCCTTGCAAGCTTATTTTCCAGTCTTGTGCGGCTCATTTTTTTCCTTTTCTTCAATATATTCCAGGACTGCATACCGTATTTCTTCCATGATCGGATCCTCCCTTACATTGGAAAATCTCTTGTCCAGTTCTTCTAAAGGAGCAAAAGATTCAGAGGAATCTTTATTATCTCCTTTTTTGCTGTCTTCCTCATTGACACTTATTACCGAGATTCCGAGGGACCGAATTTTTTTGATCATGGATTCAGTCAATTCGGTTCCTTCCCTTACAAGAATATTTCCTTTGTCATTCAGCACATCCTCGGAAACCACTGTGCCCGCTTTCGCGTTTTCAATTGGAATCACTTTCATGGTAATTTTTCGTCAAAATATTGACAGTTTGTTCACGAAAATAGTCTTATATGCTACTCTAGGTGAAGCTTCCCCCAAGCGATCCGGAGCAAAGGAAAGGGGGAGCACGTAAGATATTTACCCGTACCCGGAAATACAGCAAAGGTCATTCCTTAACAGGGCCGGTTTTTGGTTTCAAAAACCGAAAAAATCAAACTAACATTTAAATAATGCAAAATTAAGACCATAGCCTCATATAGGTCCTTAAAAATAAAATCTTGACATTATGGAATTACAAATTTAATACTCCCTGAAAAAAATATTTCACTAAAAAAGAGGATAATATGGAGATAGTTGAGTTAGATCCTGCCCTGCTGGATCCTGAAAAATTTATATCGGAAAAGATTAACGAGATATCTTCCATTATAGGTGATGGTCTGGCTGCCAGCGCGCTTTCAGGCGGTGTTGATTCCTCGGTAGTCACCATGATAGGGCACAAGGCCCTGGGGGCTAAACTCAAGACCTATTTCATTGACAGCGGATTAATGAGAGATGGAGAACCTGAATATATCGCCGGCATATTCAATGAGCTGGGAGTACAGGTTGAAATCGTGGATGCCAAAAACACGTTTTTTAATGCGCTGAAAGGTCTCGAAGACCCCGAGGAAAAAAGGGAGGCTGTAACTCGATCTTTTTACAAGGAGGCATTCGGCAAGCTGGTCAAGGAAACCGGGGCCAAATATCTTCTCCAGGGTACAAATTATACAGATGTTGAGGAAACAGTTGCAGGCATAAAAAGGCAGCATAATATACTGGAGCAGCTTGGTATAGATCCGCATAAAGCTTACGGATACAGGATAATTGAACCCTTGATCCAGTTAAGGAAATCATCCATCAGAAAGGTGGGCCAGGCTGTTGGTTTGCCGAGAAGCATGTATGAACGCCCACCTTTTCCCGGACCTGCCCTGGCCGCAAGGGTAATCGGGGAGGTAACACCGGAAAGAGTAGATATTGTAAGAAAAGCCACCAAAATATTGGAAGAAGAATTGTCCAAAACAGGGGCATTTCAATATTTGGCAATCCTGCACAAGGATAGGGTTACAGGAATAAGGAACGGGAAAAGGGATTTTGGCCTTCAGATTGAGGTCAGGTGCTGGGAAAGCGTGGATGCGAAAACAGGCTATCCTACGAGGTTGCCCTTTGAAATCCTGGAAAGACTGGCCGATAGGATTACAGACGGAGTGCCCGGTGTAGTAAGTGTAACATACAACATAACCAAAAAGCCTCCCTCTACTATAGAGGCAATTTGAGCTCCTGAAATTTTCCGGCACATATAAAATACATTCGTTAGTTGTAATCAAAACCAAACCTCGCCAAACCACAGGGTCGGGCAGTGCCCGAAATATCCGGGGTTTACTTCGGGGAGTCTTTAGTCTTTGAAGGGGTTTCTTAAACCCCGGATATGAGGGCACATGCTTTGAGAACAGTAGATATTGCCTCTCTTTCTTACCAACCTTTCCCCGGCTTCCAAAAAGGGGCATCCGCACTCTCCCTTGTTGCTATGGGAATAATTCTGTTCAATGGGCGATAGACTGCAAGCATTATAACGCATACAGCAAAAACAGCATACAGAAACCAGTTACAAGCAGAAAAAACCCATGGATTGCCGGAACCAAAAACAAAGGTGCAATCGCCCATAGATATGGATTCGGAGTTCGATTATTATAAATAAAAGCCGGGTTGATTTTGTTCGGAGTATAAATTAAATATGATTATTGCCTGTTTAAATCCAGATTGTGCAGTAGCCAACTACTGCGGCCTGAAAAACCTTGCTGTAACGCTCTTTTCGCAATTTTGATCCTCAACATATTTATGAATATGCCTGCGGTTCAAAATTGCTCCAACTTCGCGTTTCGCTTGGGTTTTTCAACCCTCGCCACGTTTTCTACTGCACAATCTGGGATAAAAAAGGGTACTCTTTAGGTCATTTATATTGAATTATTATCCAAAGAAATACGATATTATAGTGGTTGGGGCCGGACATGCAGGATGTGAGGCTGCACTGGCCTCAGCAAGGATGGGGTGCAGTGTGCTGATGTTGACCATAGACCTGGACGGTATAGCAAAAATGCCGTGCAGCCCCTCCATCGGAGGTGTTGCCAAGGCCCAGCTTGTAAAGGAAATCGACGCCCTGGGCGGTGATATGGCAAAGATAACGGATAAAACCGCCATCCAGTACCGCACCTTGAATACAAAAAAAGGGCCGGCCGTTCAATCCACCCGCACCCAGAACGATAAGATAAACTATCATAAGGCAATGAAGGAAGTACTGGAAAAAACGCCCAACCTGGAGATAAAACAGGCCATGGCCGAAAGGCTTGTGATAGAAGGCAATCATGTAGCGGGCATCGAGGACCAAACAGGTTTTGGGTACCAGGCGGACGCGGTTATCCTGGCTACGGGCACGTTCTTGAACGGCCTGGTACACATCGGCTTCAATTCCATCAGGGCGGGCAGGGCAGGCGATTTTGCATCTTACGGACTGGCCGAAGACCTGAAAGGGCTGGGTTTCAAAATGGGAAGAATGAAGACAGGAACCCCTGCTCGCCTGAAAAGATCAACCATTGACTTCAGCAAATTCAAATTGCAGGAAGGAGATCAAGATCCCGTACCCTTCTCCCTGTTTACCAAAGAAAAAAATCGGACCCAGCTCCCCTGCTTTATAGGACACACCAACAAGGAAAGCCACCGGATAGTAAGGGATAATCTAAAGCATTCGGCCCTTTACGGCGGAAGGATAAGCGGGATTCCAGCCCGTTATTGCCCTTCAATAGAGGACAAGGTGGTAAGATTTTCCGACAGGGATAAACATCAGGTAATACTGGAACCCGAGGGTTTAAACACCGAGGAAATGTATGCAAGCGGCCTTGGCAACAGCCTGCCAATGGATGTGCAGATATCATTCATAAGGTCTGTCCATGGGCTGGAGGAGGCGGAGCTCATGAGGCCCGCCTATGCAATCGAATACGATTATATAGATCCCCTGCAATTGTTCCCTGCTCTGGAGACCAAAATTATAAACAGGCTTTATATGGCGGGGCAGATTAACGGTACCTCCGGTTACGAAGAGGCCGCTGCTCAGGGCTTGTGGGCCGGGATAAATGCGGCAAGCAAGATACAGAAAAGGCCTCCTTTTATACTGGACCGGTCCCGGGCATATATGGCCGTCATGGTGGACGATCTGGTCACCAAGGGCACGGACGAGCCCTACCGCATGTTTACCTCCAGGGCGGAATACAGACTTCTCCTCAGGGAGGACAATGCTGCACAGAGATTGATGGAATACGGAAACAGGCTCGGCCTTATAAACGATGATACGTTGAAGGAAATGAAGGAGGCCCAAAGGAAAATTTCCGGGGAGGTTAAAAGGATAAAACAAACAATTATCCTCCCTTCAAAGTATTTAAATGAATACCTCACAAAGACGGGTACCACGGCTCTAAAAGATGCCGCTCCCCTGGACCAGCTGCTCAAGAGACCACAATTAGGCTACAGGGACCTGGCTGCCCTGGAAGGCGATACCAGGGAAATAGACCCCTTTATAGCACGTCAGGCGGAGATAGAAATAAAATATGAGGGATATATCCAGCGCCAATTAAAGGATGTAGAAAAATTCAAGAACCTGGAAAATATAAAGATACCCCCTGATGTAAATTACTTCTCTGTTCAAGGTATTTCCAACGAATTAAGGGAAAAGCTAACCCGGGTGAGACCTTTAACTTTGGGTCAGGCATCACGGATACCCGGCATAACCCCTGCTGCCATATCGGTAATGATGGTATATTTGAAAAAAAGGGGTGCGTGGAATCATGAAGACTCAGGAAATTACCTTTGAAGACAGGCCTGTATAAAGCCATAAAACAGGGGGGAAGGCTCTTCCATCCTTGATTTTAATTCGGGGTGGGCCTGGGTAGCCACAAAATATTTTGAACCCGGAAGTTCAATAAACTCCACCAGCCTTCCGTCCCCGGAGGTTCCTGAAAAAACAAGTCCCTTATCTGTCAACTCCTTGTGATACTCGGGGTTTACCTCATAACGATGCCTGTGCCTTTCTGAGACCACATTAGAATTATAAACACTTTTAACTAACGATCCTTCCTTTAAAACAGCCTCATAGGCACCGAGTCTCATGGTGCCCCCTTTTTCCATTATATTTTTTTGCTCCGGGAGAATATCTATAACCGGATACCTGGTATCAGGATCAAATTCAGTACTGTTTGCATCCTTCAAATTGCATACATTTCTCGCATATTCTACCACAGCAAGTTGAAGCCCCAGACAAAGTCCGAGGAAGGGGATGTCCTTTTCCCGGGCCATTTTTATGACCTCAATCTTACCCTCGGTGCCTCTGGAACCAAAACCACCCGGAATGATAATTCCGTCAATATCCCCCAGAACGGAAAAATCCTTAAGATCTGTGGTTTCTATCCATTTCAGCTCGATCCTGCATTTCAGGTGCGCAGAGCAATGATTCAAGGCCTCGATGATGGAGGCATAGGAATCCTCCAGCTTGGTGTATTTCCCGCATATAGCTACCTTTATCTCGTCTTTCGGATTCCTTATATTGTTTATCAATTCTTTCCATTTCCTCAAGTCAGGGGGGGAGTAAATGTTAAGCTTCTTATGTATGATTTCTGCCAATCCCTCCTTCTCGAAGATTATAGGAATCTCATATATATCATCCACGTCCAGCCCGGTAACTACGGCCTCCGGCACCACGTCGCAAAAATTGGAGATCTTCAATTTAACTTCACCGGTTAAAAATTCCGAACACCTTCCTATGATAATATCCGGAAAGATTCCCCTCTGTTTTAGGAGATTGACACTCTGCTGGGTGGGTTTCGATTTTTGTTCACCTACTCCGTGGGGTACAGGGACATAGGTTAAATGAATATATACAATATTTTCCCTGCCCACATCCTCCTTCATCTGCCTCATTGACTCCAGAAAAAGTTCGTTCTCTATGTCCCCTACCGTGCCTCCTATCTCCACGATAACCAGGTCCGTGCATTCCTCTTCAGCTATTTCGTAAATATGGTTCTTTATAATATCAGTAACATGGGGAATGTATTGAACTGTCTTTCCCAAATAATCGCCTCTTCTTTCCTTTTCCCTTACCTCGTTGAACACCTTTCCCATGGTAAGGTTCCATTTGGACTTGCATGTCAATCCCAAAAACCGCTCATAATGGCCGAAGTCCATATCCACTTCTCCCCCGTCATCCAGCACAAAAACCTCACCGTGCTCGAGGGGATTCATGGTTCCCGGGTCCACATTAAGGTACCCGTCGCATTTTATGGAAACGATTTGCAATTTGGAGGAAAGAAGGTGACCTATTGAGGCGGCGGCAATTCCTTTTCCCAGGCCGGATAGCACTCCTCCTGTAACAATTATATATTTGGTGGAAGACATTTTGGAACAAACCTTTACCGGAATTTATATTTGATCGGCCTTGGGGTCAAGAAATTTGTTGCAGATTCAAGTGCATCGTTACGGAATACCCTGATCTGATTGGAATATAAAATACCTTCCTGGTGCAAATCTTTCCGGCCCGCTGTAAACGGGCCTGCCGACCCTCCTGGAAATTTCCCTTAGCATGCCACGGTATATCCATTTATGCAAAGGGTAAAATGAATACCAGTAGATTATTCCCAAGAGACCCTTGGGCAAAAACCTGAATAATTGTTGCACTTCGGTTCTGCCGTCCTTCAGAGAGTGAACGCGAAATTCCAGGGTAATCTCTCCCGGCATCTTCATCTCCGCAAGTAAAAGTAAATAATTCGGCTGCCTGACATCAAGCACTCTCCAGAAATCAAGGGCATCCCCCGGATAAAGTCTTTCGGGGTGGCGCCTGCCCCTTCTCAAACCCGCTCCGCCGAAAAGACTGTCTATCTCGCCCCGCAACTCCCACAGAGTGCTGGCAAAGTACCAGCCTGTCTGCCCGCCGATCTTAGCTATAGGTTTCCAGGACTCCCCCGGCGTTGCCTCTAAAATCGAACGGAAGCCCGATTCCAGTATTGTACCTCCTGCATAAGGTGCGTCCCCGGAGTATATCCATTCGGGTGAATGTATACGTCCCGCATCCGACCATCGAGTTTCAATCCTCTGCTGCACAATGCGCTCCAGGGCAAGCCTAATGGCCATCCGGCAGCTGAGAAGTTCCTGGGGCAATATCGAACGCATCCTGTTTTCCTGGCATATAACGGGATTTCTGAGCCCTTCCACGAGGGGATTCGCCAGAGATGAGGGGACAGGTGTAACCAGGTTTATCCAGTAGGCGCTCAACCTCGGTGTCATCAGGGGCACAGGAATAATCCACCGCCTGGGCAGTCCCGCCTCCTGGGTATAAATCTCTATTAGGCTTTGATAGGTAAGTATATCCGGGCCGCCTATATCAAAGGTTTTTCCTATGGTTTCCTCTTTTTCAAGACATCCCTTTAAATAATAGAGTACGTTCCTGATGGCTATGGGCTGGCAAGGGGTGCGAATCCACCGGGTGGTAATCATAATGGGAAGTCTTTCTGCCAGGTAACGAAGAATTTCAAAGGAGGCGCTGCCGGAACCCAAAATCATGGCCGCTCGCAGAAAGGTGACCGGTACGGAGCCTGACTTAAGGATTTTCGCTACCTCGGTCCTGGATCTCAAATGCCTGCTCAAGGCAGGCTCGTCCGCTCCCAGGCCTCCGAGATAGATTATTCTTCTCAGGCCGGCCAAGCTTGAGGCCCTTGTCATATTCGTGGCCGCCTCTCTGTCAGCCAACTCAAAATCCTTTTTTTCATGCCCCATGGAATGTATTAAGTAATAGCATGCCCAGCATCCATTAACCGCTTTCAACAGGGAATCATATTCCAGGGCGTCCGCTTTAATTATCTCTATATTCGGATTAGATGCCCATGGTCTTGACTTCAGCTTGGAAAGAGACCTCCCCATGACCCTTACCCTGTATCCGGAATCCAAAAGCTGGGGCACCAGCCTTCCGCCAACATATCCCGTGGATCCCGTTACAAGTACCGGTTTATTCTCAACGCTCATTATTCATTCGCCTAAAAGTAAAAATTCTATTTACCCCTTTTTTAACCTCTTACCCTCTTCTCAATAACTACTTTGCTTCCTTTTTACAGTTCAAGATCAAAAAATAATAACATTTTTCCCTTTAAATCTCTCGGTAAATTTCCCCCCAGAAAGAATACAGGTGCCATTCATTTTTTAACCCAGATTATGCAGAAGACATCGTAGCGAGGGTCGAAAAACCCAAGCGAAACGCGAATTCGGAGCAATTTTGAACCGCAGGCATATTCATAAATATGTTGAGGATCAAAATTGCGAAAAGGGCGTTGCACCAAAGTTTTTCAGGCCGCAGTAGCTGGCTGCTGCACAACCTGGTTTTAAGGAAAAATGCCCTAAAAATGAGTGAGCATTTTCCTTCGAATAAAAAGTGTCAATTCTTTTCCTGCCTTAAAGTTTCTCATAAGAAGCCAAGCTATAAACATGTATCCGCCCTCCCAAAAGCCCCGCCCATTTCCTCAATGCAATATCTATTGGTCTTGAAGCATGTGCCCTCATATTCGGCTTTAAGGTACTTTTTCAATAAATTAAGTAATCCCCGGAGTAAAGCCCGAATATTTCGGGCACTGCCGGGCACAGTGGAATTTTTCTAAGATATTGCCTCCCGGAGACAGGCAGAGGGTGGTTAAGCTTAGGATGTCTATGTTTTCTGCTCACCGGGTTCTTGAAAAATCTGTTTCTTGGAAAATGAAAACAATTTTTGGGTAGCCTGGAAAGTTTCTTGTGGGGCTCGTTTAAGAAAAATGAAAAAAATGGTTGCCCTTGTCTTTATATATTTGAAAAGGCGTAAAATATTGCAAAGGAAGTTCTTTCCATTTATAAAATCCCTGAAGGTTGCCAAGGATCGGTTCAAATTTTTATATGTTTTCATTATAAAGCCAAAATTCGGATGTTTAAGTTACAAAATATAACCTTTGTTCCGGCGGCGCTGTGCACCGCCGGAATGCCGAGATGGGCTTCTCGGCATTCGCTGTAAATAAGAAAAATATCTTTCTTGACAATATTCACATATTTGTTTACTTTGTTATCATAAAATCAATAATATTCTACACAACAAAATCTGGAAAATGTCCGGTCAAGGCTCATTTGGATACTCTGTCAGATAGCCAAGTAACGAAAATTGCATGGGTCTTGAAATTAATACGCGAGTTAGATCAGGTTCCGATAAAATATTTTAAGAAACTTATAAATACCGATAACATTTGGGAAGTCAGAGTTGATGCAGGAAAGAACACATTTCGTTTACTTGGTTTCTTTCATGGTAGAGAATTAATCATACTGACAAATTCTTTTCAGAAGAAAAGTCAGAAAACTCCAAAGAATGAAATAAAACTGGCGAAGAAAAGAAAGAAAGCTTTTTTAAGCAGGAGGTAAAAATATGGACGACCTTGATAAATATATAGAAGAAAGAAAGAAAAAAAGCCCTAAGTTCAAAAAAAACTTTGACAAGGGTTATGAGCAATTCAAAATAGGTATACTTTTAAAACAAGCAAGGCTTGATGCAGGTTTTACTCAAGAAGAGGTGGCCAAGAAGCTACAAACAAAAAAATCTGCAATTTCTCGAATTGAAAACCATGCAGAAGACATCCGACTATCTACATTAGTGAATTATGCTCAGGCCTTAGGCAAACAGCTCCACCTTGAAGTGGCATAAAATCAGCGAACCAGACGTTACACAAGACCGTGGGAAGTGGGAACGGACGTTGGTTTCAAAACAACTTACTGGTAGGGTCCGTTTAATGAACTGCGACTTTCCTTTATTTATTTCACAGGGCAAACCGGGCTTTCCCCTTCCGCAATTTCCCCTGGGCCATCTAATAAATTTGTGATAAATATCTTTACATTACCCATTCATCTCCCAAACAGTTCATAGCTCCTGTAAAACTGGCAACAAAACATATCATACCAGAATTCAGTTTTGGTAAAAACCGATGGAATTGACATCCGCATTCCTTCAATCGACGATCTTATTGTCAACAAAAAAGCAACAGGAAGAACAAAAGATCTTGCTGATGTAGAAGCCTTAGAATCCTTAAAAACTTGAACCAGCCGTTTGATCAGACGCATTGATACATCGCCATTCAACTCAACATTATAATTTTTATTTGAAAAAATATTGTGAAAGCAAAATTCAAGGTCTGATCCCGTATCTTTTACTGGTCTTCCTGCGCCTTGCTGTCGGTGGTTTGATCATCGAGCACTTCCAGCAGCTCCACCTCGAAGATAAGGACTTCGTTAGGGCCGATTATCTGACCGGCGCCACGTTCGGCGTAGGCAAGGTTGGCGGGGATGAAAAGCTTGAATTTGCTCCCTTCCTTCATCAGCTGGATGCCCTCGGTCCAGCCCTTTATAACCTTGTCTGCCTGAAAGGTGGCGGGCTGATTCCGTTCATAGGAGCTGTCAAAAACAGTCCCGTCAATGGTGGTGCCCTTGTAATGCACCTTGACCCTGTCGGTCTTGTCCGGGGATTTGCCTGCCCCTTCTTTGAGAACCTTGTACTGCAGGCTGCTTTCCGTGGCAATAACGCCCTCCTTGGTTTTGTTTTCTTCAAGAAACGCTTGGCCTTTTTCCAGATTTTCCTGTCCTGCTTGGGCGATCTGTTCCTGCTGTTTGGCTCTTAATTTTCCTTTCAAAGCCTGAAGCAGAGGCTGGGCTTCCTCTTTTGATACCAGCATCTCTTTACCCTGAAGCTGATCAGCCATGCCTTTTTGCAGCATGGCCACATCGATTTCATCGCTGATATTGGCAACGGAGCGGGCCATGTTCGCCCCGATGAGATAGCTGACTTTTTCTTTGTCTGTCTCGGGCACGGTGGTGGATTGCTGGCCCTGATCCTGGCAACCAACAGCAAAGATTGCCACAACGGCGAACAGGATTACTTTTATCAGAGGTTTCACCGGAACTCCTTTCATTTTATCGGGTTAATCGGGTTGAAGTTTATTAACCGTATCAGACTCTTTTGCGGGATTCAACCGGTTTTCAAATTAAATTCCGCGATACGCGGGGTGGGTTTAGCCTGCGGGTTTTTCAGGTAGTTATCCTTTAGGGTAAGCATAAAGCAGGGGGTCAGCCCTTGAATTGGGAGATATTTGAAAGGACCATGTAAACATTGTGGCAAGGCCTCTAAGAATCGAATATGAAAGCGCTCTTTAACCCAGATTGTGCAGTAGACATCATAGCGAGGGTTGAAAAACCCAAGCGAAACGCAAATTCGGAGCAATTTTGAACCGCAGGCATATTCATAGATATGTTGAGGATCAAAATTGCGAAAAGAGTGTTGCAGCAAGGTTTTTCACACCGCAGTAGCTGCCTGCTGCACAATCCGGGTTTAACATGTAAGGGATACATTATTCAAGATTAGATTTAATCCTTTAACTTTAATTTACTTGATAGGTACTACATTTGAGCCTTTTGGAAGTAGCATTTTCATCGTAATCTCAAAGTATCGCATCCGGAATTTTCGGGTGAAGTGTGAAAGTTGAGAAGAGATGCCATTTCACGGTTCTGACACCGGAAAGCATGATCCAAAGCCGCATAACCGCTATTATCTCTTATGGCCGGATCCGCGCCGTGGGCCAGCAGTAGCCCGGCCAAATTCTGACCCTCGGAATGCATGGCGGCAAGCATCAGGCCGGTTTGCCCCAATAAGTCAGCCCCATTGACCCCCACACCATGATCCGGGTAGGAAGTGGCCTTAGCGGCCACCCCTCCCAACAGAACGGCTCGTACCGGCCAGGTAAGCCGCTCTTCGATTAGCGACTGAACAAAGATTGTTCAAGAGATTGCTTGGTGAAATAATTCAAGAATATAAGGCCCTGCTTTCTGAACCACTCAGGGTTCAGAACGAAACGGACCGCCCTGCGCTGCACCGACTGCCATTTGTGCATTCTAATCCAGACCCTGTAGGCTTCCTGGGGTTTGAAGCCGGACGCGATCATACTCCGCTGAAACTTGTGCGGATTCTTCCATTTCTTCAACTGCATGGACCGTAACCGGCTCCTGATCCAACCATCGAGATTCCCGAACAGCTTCTTGAACTCCTGCATCCCGAAATAGCCCACCCAACCCTGGAGATACTTGTTGAGATCCTGGATAATTTGGTACATGGATAGCGGATTGTTCCTCCGGGTCAGTTCTCGGATTTTGTCCTTGAACCTGAGCCATGCTTTATTGCTGACACGGATCTTTCCCCGGAGAATTTGGAATCCGAGAAAAGGGACGCGTTTAATCTCCGAAACCTCGCTTTTCTCTTTGTTTACCGGTAGATTCAATTCCTCCTCCAGGTATTTCATTATCCCGTCCATCACCCGCTTGGCGGCCCTCTCCGATTTTACTAAAATCAGAAACTAAAGTTTCGCAGTTAAATTTTAATGTAAAAGAGGGATAATATTCTGAAAAT
>CAZZPR010000050.1:0-24873 GCA_964655655.1 uncultured Desulfobacteraceae bacterium
AGAATTTCTTCAGTAGCCAAGGTTTCTTGTTTAATCCTTATATCGGAATTTCAGTGAGGGAAAACCTGGGCGGGTCTATCTGTTCTGCTTCTCTCGCCTGAAATTTACGCCTGTATCATGAAATGGCGCTTTTTTTAAAGATTGTTTTAACAATAAAATAGAGGCGTATTTTTTCAATAAGTTTAGATTCCATTTTCTCCCACCGATCCTGACAGTTGGGTGCATCTCTGTGCATGGGCGAAAATTTTGGATAACTTTTACACCATCCAGGTGTATCCCCTAGGTCTGGGGGATAAGTCAAACAATTTCCATGGGCTCCGACGCCCTTATGGTGTGTCTTGTATCAGGTGGGACATAGACTGCGTCCCCGGGCTTCAGTGGCTCTTTATTCTCTCCGACTTCCGCAATCCCGGTTCCGCGGACAACAAACATCTCATGTTCCCAGGGATGACTGTGGTCCGGGGTTTGCCCGTTGGTTTCAATGGATACATGTCTGAGGTTGAAATTGGACGCCCCGTCTTTTTCAGTAATTAGATGCCTTATAACGGCTCCGTGGGCACCGTTCTGGGTAAGTTGTTCCGGTTTTTCATCAAGGTAATGTATATGTTTCATGATGCCACCCCTTTTTTGTTATCATTTTTGGGAAAGATTTAAAAAAAGCGAATTGGTTATATTGACCCTTTGCATTACCTGAAATATGCCTCATTAATTACTGAAAAATTAAACCATACAAAATGAAAAAACAAGGTAAAAAATAAGGTAATTTATCAAGAGATGGACAAAGCCAATTCAAATTCAATAATCAGTTGAAAACAGATTACACTCAATTTATAATGAAAAAATCAAGCCAGACAAACATTGTTTATTTTATCAGCCGACCCCGGCTTTTCCTTTTTTTAAAGGAATTTGCTTCAGAATCCTATACCACCTTTAGGTAAATCCGGGTTAGGACCGGGGGGCACCGGGAGTAATTTATTAAGGGTTGCCGCAAGCTTTTAATTTTACAAGGAGAAAAGATGGAAGAACAAAAATGGGTATATCTTTTTAGTGAAAGCAGGGCCGACATGAAATCCCTGCTTGGGGGCAAAGGTGCAAACCTTGCAGAGATGAAAAGCCTCGGCCTGCCTGTGCCCCCTGGATTTATAATTACCACCCGGGCCTGCGAAATGTATCACCGGGCCAGCAAAAAGATGCCCCGGGGGATCGAGAAACAAATAACAAGTGGACTTGAACATCTGGAAAAAATAATGGGGAAAAATTTCGGAACCACCCCAAATCCGCTCTTCATCTCAGTGCGCTCCGGTGCTCCGGTTTCCATGCCCGGAATGATGGACTCCATATTAAATCTCGGCATGAATGATGATGTGGCCGCTCAAATGCTGAATGAGAATTATGATCCCCGATTCGTTTACGATTGTTACAGAAGGCTACTCCAGATGTTCGGCGAGGTTGTACTTAAGGTAAAAAGCGAGGAATTTGAAACCATTGTCTCTGCGAGCAAGAAAAAGAAAATGGTAAAACTTGACCTCGAACTGGAAAGTGAAGATCTTAAGAAAATAGTGGATGACTACAAGGGTATCATCGCAAAAAAGGGGATAAAGCCCTTTCCCGATAACCCGAGGGATCAGCTTAATATGGCAATAGAGGCCGTATTAGATTCCTGGGAAAACCCCAGGGCCAAGGTTTACCGGAGAGAAAATTCCATACCCGAGGATCTCTTTACAGCGGTAAACGTGCAGGCCATGGTATACGGAAACCTCAACCAGAAATCGTTAACAGGGGTAGCTTTCACCAGAAATCCTGCAAACGGGGAAAATATATTATACGGCGAGTTCTTGCAGAACGCCCAGGGAGAGGATGTGGTGGCAGGAATAAGGACACCCCGTCCCGTAGAGGAACTAAAAAATGAAAGCCCCGAGATGTACCGGGAACTGGAGAACGCCTGCCGAACCCTTGAGAGTCATTTTAAGGACATTCAGGATATTGAATTTACAGTGGAAAACAATAAATTTTACCTGCTGCAAACCAGAACCGGTAAAAGGACTGCTGCCGCAGCAGTTAAGATTGCCGTGGACATGGTGAGGGAAGGCTATATAATTACAGACGAGGCGATAAACAGAATAGACCCCGACACTCTGGACCAAATTCTCCATAAGACCATTGACCCTAATTTCACCCGTGCACCGGATGCAACAGGGCTTCCCGCCTCTCCGGGTGCGGCATCGGGCCACGTGGTATTTTCCGTGGAAGAGGCCAAACGCCGAGGCCGACTCGGGGAACGCATAATACTGGTAAGAAAGGAGACAACCCCGGATGACATTGAGGGAGTGTACCGTTCTTCAGGAATACTTACCTCCCACGGGGGTATGACCTCACACGCCGCTGTAGTGACCCGGAGTCTTGGCAAACCGTGCGTAGCGGGCTGCGGCGCGATAAATATCGATCACGATAAAAGTCTTTTTAAAGTGGGAAATAAAACAGTGCACAGCAACGATATGATAACAATAGACGGTACTTCAGGGAATTTATTTCTCAGCGAGATCCCCATGGTTGAACCCCGGCTTACAGATGAATTCGAGGTCCTCATCAGCTGGGCGGATCAGATATCCACCTTAAGGGTAAAGGCAAATGCAAATACCCCTGAAGAGGCTCATCAGGCGAAAAAATTTCATGCGGAGGGGATCGGGCTTTGCAGAACGGAAAGAATGTTTAATAAAATGGACCGCCTGCCCATCGTTCAGGAGATGATAATCGCAAAGGATGCGGAGACTAGGAAGTCTCGCCTGGATAAGCTTCTGCATATGCAGGTTGAGGATTTTTCCGAAATCTTCAGGGTGATACACCCCTGGCCGGTATGCATTCGGCTGCTCGACCCGCCTCTTCATGAATTCCTTCCCTCTGCGGAAGATCTCTTTGTAAAGATTCAAAAGCTAAAGATACAGAATGCGCAGGAAAAGAAAATCCGAAGGGAGGAAAAACTGCTGGAAAGGGTAAAGGAACTCTGCGAAATAAATCCGATGCTCGGTCACAGGGGTGTAAGACTGGGCCTGGCTTACCCGGAGATATACCGGATGCAGATACAGGCCATTTTTCAGGCCCAGCATGAATGTGCAAAACAGGGGACAAGAGTAGTACCGGAGATAATGATACCCCAGGTATGCACGGCCCAGGAACTTATTTGGGCCAGGGATCTTATAAGGGAAGAAGCCGATAAAATATGGCATAATTCTCGGTTCAGGCCGGAATACAGGTTTGGAACCATGATCGAGGTAGTCAGGGCCTGCATGAGGGCGGGAAAACTGGCGGAGGTTACGGATTTTTTCTCCTTCGGCACCAATGACCTGTCCCAGGCAACCTTTTCTTTTTCAAGAGAGGATGCGGAAAATAAGTTTCTTTCACTATACAATGAACGGGGAATACTTCAGGACAACCCATTCACCGTGCTGGATATAAAGGGGGTCGGCCGGCTTATGAGAATCACGGTTGAATGGGGGAGAAAAACAAAGCCCGATCTCCAGATAGGTATATGCGGAGAACACGGAGGGCATCCGAAATCCATAAGTATGTGTCATGCCATAGGGCTGGATTATGTATCCTGTTCCCCTTTCAGGGTGCCCATAGCCAAGATAGCCGCTGCGCAGGCCACGTTAAAAAGCAGGGTCCTGGAATCATAGTGGTTTATTTCATCATTCGGCTTTCTTGTTCATATTAACCACAATATAATTTGTAGCGGAAAAAACATGGCCATCATAACCCCTTTCAGGGGACTGACTTATAATCTTGAAAAAATTCCGGACTTGGGCAATGTGGTGGCCCCCCCCTATGACGTTATTGCTGATAAAAGCCAGGAAGAATACCATAGAAAGCACGCCTATAATATAATAAGGTTAACCCTGGGCATGCAAAAGACCGGGGACTCTGACTGGGACAATAGATACACCAGGGCAGCAGATCTTTTCAAGAGATGGGAATCGGAGGCAATTCTTGTCAAATCGGAACTGCCCTCAATTTATCTTGTATCCATTGATTATGATGTGCCCGGGGAGGGAGAGAGGCTAACCAGGTGGGGATTCATAACCCTTGTACGCATAGAGGAAAATGGATCGGGTTCGATACTGCCCCACGAAAAAACCTTTTCCTATCATTGCGAAGACCGGTTTAAGTTGTTGAGGGCATGCGGCGCACAGTTTAGTCCCGTGTTCGGGCTTTACCAGGATAGACACAACATAATCATTGACAGGTTGAGCAGCATAAGGCAATCCTCGCCCAGTGCCTCCTTCAGGTATGACGGGTTCCACTATAATATGTGGGAGATAACCAGGGGGTCTGTAATAAGGGATATAGCCGCAGAGATGTCGCCTAAGAGCATAATCATCGCGGACGGACATCATCGTTATACAACAGCCAAAGAGTACAGAAACCTCATGAGGGCCAGGCACGGCCGTCATTCAAGAAGGTCTTACGAATATGTAATGATGTATCTTAGCAATCTTTCCGATAAAGGCCTGACAATCCTTCCTACACACCGTTTATTCAGCCGCCTGCCCGACTTCGATCTTGAAAGCTTTTTCAGTCATAGCGGAAAATGGTTTGATATAATCTCCTTCCCCTTTAATGAACCTGACAGGGAAAGGGTTAAAGGGGAATTTCTCAACCAATTAAAAGGAAACGGGGAGTCCAATACCTCCATCGGTTTTTTTCATCACGCCTCCAGGGAGTACCACCTGTTAAAACTAAAATCAAAAGTCTATGATGAGCTGGAAAAAGAGGCTCCGCCTTTACTCGCCAAGCTCGATGTACAGATACTGACCAGTATTATATTTCAAAAGATTCTCGGGATTAAAAAGGGTGATATGGATAACAGGAAGATAATACAGTATGAAAGCGACACCGATAAGGCAATGGGTTCTGTGCTGTCCGGAGAATACCAAATGGTATTTTTGCTGAACCCCACAAAGATAGACCATATCCTGGAGGTGACCAGGAATGCCCAGATTCTGCCCAGAAAATCCACCTATTTTTACCCCAAGATATTGAGCGGCCTGGTATTAAACAAGATAGACCCCCTTGAGACCCTGAAACTTCCCAGGCAGTAATGGATTCAAAACCCCTTGAGACATTGGATTATTTCCTTGATGGTGAGCTGCGGATAATACAATCCCGCCAGGGATACCGGTTCTCTGTTGACGCCCTTTTGCTGGCTGAATTTGCGTCCGTTAAAAAGGGGGACATTATCGTCGATCTGGGGGCGGGCTGCGGTATAATATCTATTTTTCTGGGGAAAAAAAGAGAGGCTGATTTCATTTTTTCCATAGAGATACAAAAAGAACTGGCCTCCCAGGCAAAAAGGAATATCGCTCTAAATAAACTTGAAAGAAGGTCCGCAGTAATTCGTGGTGACCTGAGGCACTTGCCTGCAAGACCGGGAATTGCAAATATAGTGGTTTGCAACCCCCCGTACAGGCGGGAAAAAAGCGGCAGAATCAATCCGGACCCCCTAAAGGCCCTCGCACGCCATGAAATAGCGGTAAACCTGGATCAAATAATCTCTGCAGGAAAGCAACTCCTGACGCCCGGCGGAAAACTGGATATTATCTATCCGGCAAACAGACTGGGAGAGCTAATTACAAAAATGAAAAGCCGGGGCTTAGAGCCAAAAAGGCTCCAGCTAGTATTTCCAGACAAGGAATCTAATGCAAAGCTGGTAATGATAGAAGGGATGCTTCAGGCAAAATCCGGAATCAAGATACTTCCTCCGGTCTTCGGACAGGGAAATTACTCCGCCTGATCCCCGTGGCCTCCTCTAAGCCCTGACATAAATCCGTAAAAGTGCTCCCTGGTCCTTTTGTCTTTTATCCTGGAGGAAAATTCCTCTACTTGTTTTTTATCATAGGGTTCCTTGCGCACGCTGTTTTTCTCTCCGGGTGCATCTTCCCGGGCCCCTTTGTTTTCCGCAAACTCTTTGACCGTAAACCTGATATTTTTCACGGCTTCCCTCTGGAGCCCCCTGTTGATCTTTCCCTTTATCTCCGGGGCCCTGAATTCCAGCTCCTGAAGCCAAATGCTGTCCGTAACCTTCACCACCAGCCTCCCCCTTTTTATGGAAAACGGCCTTGCATTGCCTGCAATTTCTCCTCCCACCAGGGTGTCCCACTCAAGCCAGATCCTTGCATCATCCATGTTTACAGGCACAACAGAGGGGGAAAATATACCGTCCAGCACCTTTTTTATATGTGTAAGCGATGACTTTTTCCTCTTCATTTTGCCTATCTCCCTTTACAAAAAAATATTATCCATTTTATACCTTGACGCAACACTTTTTTTTATTTAACATCTCTAATTAATAATGTGGCTTTTTGATATTTACAAGTCAAAGAACCCGAATAATTTATATCCGCTAAACCTTCAAGAGCGTAAACATTATGCCCTGGGATTGGGAAAAACTTCAAAAACAACAGACAAACCGGCAGGGGGGGCCCGGACCTTCACCTCAAATGGACGAATTCTTCAATAAGCTAAAAAATTTAAAAGGAAAATTTCCCATTGTATGGTTTATTGTGGCGATAATAATCATCCTTATTATTGTGTCGTCCTCCTTTTATACGGTGGGAGTAGATGAGGTGGGTGTAGTGCAAAGGTTTGGGAAATACATCAAGAGCACCTCGTCCGGGCTGCATTTTAAGATTCCCTGGATTGAGAAGGTTACAAATGTAAAGGTAAGATATGTGTTCAAGGAGGAATTCGGGTTCAGAACCCTGAGGCCCGGAACAAAGACCCAGTACTCCAAGTCCCCGGCTTACCTGGATGAATCCCTGATGCTTACCGGGGATCTGAATGTGGCTGTAGTCCCATGGATAGTGCAATACAAGATAAAGGACCCCTATAATTACCTTTTTAAGGTCAGGGGCCCGAAAGGCACCCTGAGAGACCTTTCCGAGGCCATCATGAGGCTGGTAGTAGGGGACAGGAGCGTTAACGAGGTAATAAGCAAGAGAAATGAAATCGCCGACCAGGCAGAGGTTCTCCTGCAAAAGGAACTGGAAGAGGCCTCTACAGGCATTGACCTTGTAACCATCGAGATGCAGGAAACAAATGTTCCCGAGCCGGTTCAACCTTCATTCAACGAGGTAAACCAGGCCGTGCAGGAAAAGGAAAGGATGATATACAATGCCAAGGAGGAATACAACAAGGCCATTCCCGCGGCCCGCGGAAATGCGGAAAAGACCGTCAAGATGGCCGAGGGCTACGCCCTGGAAAGGGTAAACAAGGCCAAGGGTGATGCGGCAAGGTTCCTCTCCCTGTACAGCGAGTACGCAAATGCAAAGGATGTAACCAGAAGAAGGATTTACCTGGAGACCCTAAAGGAAGTCCTGCCCAAGATAGGTGAAAAATACATAATCGACGAAGAGCAAAAAAACGTTCTTCCTTTTCTCAACTTAGGAAAAGACAAGGGGGCAGGCAAATGAGATACAAGGGACCAATAATCGTGGTGATCGTTGTTATAATCTTTTTCCTCCTCAGCTCTTTATATGTAGTCGATGAGACCGAGCAGGTGGTTATTACCCAGTTCGGCGATCCGGTGGGCGAATCCAAGACGGAGCCGGGCTTATATATCAAGATGCCGTTTATACAGAAGGCCAGTTATTTCCCCAAAAACCTTCTGGAATGGGACGGAGACCCGGGCCAAGTCCCTACCCTGGACAAGACCTTTATATGGGTTGATACCTTTGCCAGGTGGAAAATCGTGGATCCCCTGGCGTTTTTTGAGTCCGTGACCAATGTCCGCGGAGGCCATGCCAGGCTTGACGATATAATTGATGCTGCGGTCAGAAATTTTATTACCTCATACCCCTTAATTGAAACTGTCAGAATGACTGACAGGGATCTGGATACTTTCATAGAGGGAACGGATGAAAGGCAAAAGGTAAGCCCTCTGGAGGAGATAAAGCTCGTAACGGTCGGAAGGGCCAAAATCACCAGGGGGATAATGGAAAAATCCCAGCCCAAATTGACCAAATTTGGTATAGAGCTGGTGGACGTCAAGATAAAAAGATTAAACTATGTACAGAATGTACGAAAATCCGTTTACGAGCGAATGATAGCGGAGCGCAAGCAGATAGCCGAGAGGTTCCGGTCCGAGGGAAAAGGGGAGGCAAGAAAGATAGAGGGCGACAAAGAAAGGGATATGCAAGAAATTACCTCCGAGGCGTACAAAAAGGCCCAGAAAGTAAAAGGCGAGGCGGACGCCGAGGCCACAAAGATCTATGCACAGGCATTCGGGAAGGACCCGGAATTTTACTCCTTTATAAACACCCTGAATATCTATCAGCAAACCCTGGGCAAGGACAACACCCTGATTCTTTCCACGGACTCCGAATTATTCAAATACATGAAAGGCTACAAGGGCCTGAAGTAATATCAGTCCCCGTTAATGCGGAGTTCATTTACCACCAGCTGAATGGATTCCATTCCATTCCAGGTGCTGGTTTCCAGGTGAAAGAGTATCTCTACAGACTTGTCTTCCAGAGGGTGCAACGCCGCACTTCTGAAAGCTATACCCTCGAAGGTTACCCTTCTCTCCTTCATTTTCAGCCTAAGATGATTTTTGCCCACTATCCTGGAATTGACGACTTTCAACGGCCCGGCCCAAAAAAGGGGACGCGGATTCTTGTGGCCGAAGGGTGACAACATCTCAATCTCCCTTATCGTCTGCGGTGTGATGTCGCCCAGACACAGCCGGGCGTCAGCCTCCTTCTTTGGTATCATATCCTCCGCTCTTAATCTTTCTTTCGCCAGTTCCTCAAACCTGAAACAGAAGTCCCTTATGTTTGAGGATTCCAGGGTAACCCCGGCCGCATAATCATGACCCCCAAAATGTTCCAATAAATCACTTACTCCGGACAGGGCCTGATAAAGGTCAAAGCCTTCTATGCTCCTTCCGGATCCCTGAAGCAAATCTCCTTCTGCATTAAGTATGAAGGTCGGGCGGTAAAATTCCTCCACAATCCTTGAGGCCACTATCCCCACAACTCCCCTGTGCCAGCCGGGATCGGACAGCACAATCGTTCGCCGGCCATCCAGATCCTCCATGCACTCAATCCTTTTCCTGCTTTCCGAGATTATTCTGTTTTCTATCGCCTGCCTTCGGGAGTTAAGTGAATCAGCCTGGCTTGCAATAATGGATGCCTCCCTTTCATTATCCGAGACAAGAAGATGTACCGCCCTGTTTGCGGGACCCAATCTTCCCATAGCATTAAGCCTGGGGGCCAACGTAAATGCTACATCATATGCGGTTATCGCCCGGCCCCTGCTTATGCCGGATACCCTTATTAATTCCTTTATCCCCGGTCTTACTCCATCCTGGAGCCTGTTAATGCCTTCTTTTACAAATACCCTGTTTTCCTCGATCAACGGGACTATGTCGGCTACCGTTCCAATAGCCACCAGGTCCAGGTATTCCCTCAGGTCCGGTTCCTCTTTCAGCCTGAAAAAGCCTTTGTTCCTGAGAAAGGACCTCAACGCTACGCTCAGATAAAAGGCCACCCCCACCCCGGCCAGCCCCCGGAATGGAAATGATGAATCCGGCCTCAGGGGATTGACAGTAGGGCATACCGCTCTAAAATCCCCGGGAATCTTATGATGATCCGTTACTATTACCTCCATTCCTAATTTCCTGGCAAGGGAGATTTCCGGCAAAGATCCAGTGCCGCAGTCAACCGTGATGATAAGCCCTGTTCCGCTGGAAGCTATCTTCCTTATTGCCTGCTCGTTAAGCCCATATCCCTCCTTAAGCCTGTCCGGAATATAGAAGGAAACCTGCGCACCCAGCCTGGAAAAAAAATCAACTAGCAAGGCTGAAGCGGTAAGGCCGTCTGCATCGTAATCTCCGTATACGGTTATCATTTTCCCCTTGTAAACGAAATCCGCGGCTATCTCAACAGAGCGGTCCATATCTTTAAGTAAAAAAGGGTCCCTTAAGGATTTGAGTCTCGGATTAAGAAAAGAACGGGCTGAATCTGCGGAGTTCAACCCCCTGTTTATTAGTAAGGAGGCAAGAAGTCTCGATATCCCGAGGCATTTTGCCATTTTCGAGGCGTTGGAAGGTTCTTCCTTTATCCTCCAAATTTTCTCTTTACTGTTATTTAACACCTGCTATTGCCTGCGCTATGTTGTAGCAAAATCCGCCCATTTTCTCCAGGGCATTGAGCATATCGATAAAAATGATATCCCTTTCTACCTCGCATAATCCTTCAACCAATCGTGCATGGTGCCTTAGCCTCATCTCCTCGCTCATTCGGTTGACGCTATTTACCATATTAACGGCATCCGGCATTATGGACTGATTTTCGTCCTTAATCCCCTTTAACACGAGTAAAAGAAAACCCCTCAACTCCGAAGATAAAACCTTATAATCATGGATCGCCCCGTCCGAAAAAAAGAGTCTTTCATCGATCATTTTATCAATCGCCTCGGCTACATCTTCCACTTCGTCCCCGATTCTTTCAATATTGCTGCTCATCCTCATGAAAGAGGTCAGTTCTTTTGTTTCTTCCGCGATCATGTTTTGCTGCATAACAGATACAAGGAAATCCGTAATCTCCTTTTGAAAATTATCCAGTATGTCTTCTCTTTCCCTCCATCTCGCCAATTTCTTGGTATCTCTTGTTTCAAGTGAACTGGTAACCTCGTCAAACATGGTCTTTGCCTCTTCACCCATCCTCGCAACCTCCTGCCTCGCCTGCACCAGTGCCACTTCCGGGGCATCAAGATAACGCCTGTCCAGATATTTTACATGATAAATTTCGCCGGGATGTTCTTTTTCCCGCTTGGGTGAAAGCCAAACAGCAGCCTTCACCAGGTATGGAAGCAAGATAAGAAAAATTATGGCATTCAATACATTGAAAAGGGTATGGGCATTGGCAATATGTCTTGAAATATAAGGTCTTTCATCCCCCACAAGCATATCAGGGGAGCCGATTCCCATCAGGGACTCAGTGCTATGGGTGACAGCATCTACAAAGTACGGAAAGATGGCAAAGATAAATATTACGCCGATGATATTAAACAGGGTGTGGGCCCTCGCTGTCCGCTTGGCATGGATATTGGAGCCTATGCTGGCAAATTCCGCCGTAATCGTGGTGCCGATATTATCACCCAGAATAAGTGCCACACTCCCGTCAAAGCTTATCAAGCCCTGGCTGGCCATGGCCATGGTTATCCCGACCGTTGCACTTGAACTTTGCACCGCAACGGTCATAGCGGTTCCCACAAGAATACATAAAAAGATTTCTCCTGGGTTTCGGGCCTGAAATCTGGTTAAAAGCTCTACAAATGCCGGATCATGTCTTAATGGAGAAAGCCCGGCCTTCATAATGGCAAGTCCGTAAAAAAGAATGCCGAAACCGAGCAATGTCCCTCCCCATTGTTGCCATTTTTTTGAGCCAAAAAAGAACCTCAAAAAAACTCCCCCTGCAATGGCCGGGAGTGCGTAATTACCTATTTTAAATGCAATGAGCTGTGCTGTTACCGTAGTTCCTATATTAGCCCCCAGGATAACACCGATTGCCTGGGCAAGGGTCATAAGACCCGCATCAACAAAGCCTACCAGCATTACAGTAGTGGCGCTTGAACTCTGAACTATGCTGGTGATCATCGCGCCTGTAGCACACGCTATAACCCTGTTTGACGACACTGCATTTAAAACGGCTCGCAACTTCTTGCCTGCCACCTTCTGAAGCCCGTCAGACATAAGCCTCATGCCGAATAAAAACAGACCCAAACCGCCCAATACCTGAAATATTACGCCCTGCATAAATATCAAGTCCGCTTTATTATTTAAAAATCCCGTAAAGGTTCCCTTCCAGCGCAATTACACTGCAAGGCTCGACATTTATTTTCGAATCAAAAAAAATGGATTCTACGTCACCCTTCCCCAAAAACCTGCAAACACCAGAGAAAAAAAGCGTGGATATGTTTTCTAAACCCCTGGCCGGTTACCAATAAAAATGGGTAAACCTATTAGGTGCCAGAGAGGCTTAAAGTTAGGGGAAGACATTATAAATATTTAATTTAATTGGTTTTATTTGTTTCTCCAACCTTTTTACCATCCATTTTATACAGCACCTAAAAACAAATCGTCAAGTCAATAGTATTCAAAAATTTTGGCCGTAATTTTTTGGGCTTGGTAGCGGCTTGCAACCCTTTTTTTAGTCCTCCATGAAGCAACAAAGAACCAGAGATTATAAAAAAAGTAATACTATTTGAATACGTAAATTCAAACAATAATTGCAACAGGTTAAGTTAAGCTGCTTGGTTAAACCCAGATTGTGCAGTAGACACCGTAGCGAGGGTCGAAAAACCCAAGCGAACCGCGAATTCGGAGCAATTTTGAACCGCAGGCATATTCATAAATATATTGAAAATCAAAACTGCGAAAAGAGTGTTCCAGCAGGGTTTTTCAGGCCGCAGTAGTTGGCTGCTGCACAATCTGGGTTAAAGGAAGTAAACCGGAACCAGATTGAATCTTGCAGGATGCGGCAAAGACCTGCCTGTTTCCGAGAGGCAATATCTCAAAAAGAAATACTGCCGGGGCTGCCCGTGCCCGAAATATTCGGGGTTTACTTTGGGGAGTCTTTAGTCTTCGAAGAAGTTTCTTAAAGCCCGAATATGAGGGCGCACGCCTTGAGGCCAGTAGATATTGCCTTGAGGAAATGGGCAGGGCTTTGGGAGGGGGGATGGCTTTTGGTAATCGGGATTCTCAGGAAAAGCTTGAGGGCAGGAAAGACTTGTACCCTTTAATACATAGGCTTATTGGAGATGGTTGAGGGCAGGAAAAAGTTTTCCCTTAATCCCAATCCTTTCCCCCGTTACCAAAAAGGATCATCATACTTGTTGAAAAGAGTAAGTGCTTAAAGCAATATTATAGCCCTTAATCAGGCTTTACGATTTGACCGGAATGGAACCCCTCGCCTTCAAGAGGTTCTGCAAAAGCCTGTCGTGACCTTAGCTCAACGATTTTTATTTCACCGACTTTTTGTCCCGGGAGACAATAAGTCTTTCCATCAAAACAGGTTAGGGGCTTCCCTTCTTTGTAAACCTTTAAAATAACTCCGGGTCTGAGTTCCGCGTCTCTACCCGCATTTATAACCAGCATTTTATTTTCCGCGGAAATAATCCTTCCCCTCCACTCCCTTCTGTTAAGGGAGATACTGATTTCCCTTGTTGCCCTATCCAGGATCTCCGGAATGCACTCCTTTACAGCCCTCTTTTTTAACACTGAATCGTCGGATTTTTCTGTTTCTTTCAGCTTGTAGTTGGTGTTTTCCGCTATCTCCTTGCTCAAGATTACTGTTTCACTTTCAACATCCAAAATATTCACAATCATGGAGACCCTATAAGAAAGGACCTTTTTCCTCAAAGGCCATATACCTGATGCGGTCGCCCTTTTTTCCACCGGGTTCAGCGTTTCAAAGATTAGGGCATTTATGCCCCTTTCCCTGGCCTCCTTTATCAACTCTGAATCTATCGACTCTCCGGGGTTCAAGAGGACAGGCCCTTGATCTGTTTGCCCGGTACATACATTGAAATATCCGCTCCCTTTAAGTGCTTTCGCAAGAGACTCGGTTAATTCATTGGGATCTATTGATGTGAGACAGGTTGCACGGGTGATCATTATCCTTTTTTTAGGCCAATCATTTCCTGGCATTATTCTGGGTACAAGAGGAATATTCCATGTGCATCCCCCAGTGATAAAAAATAAAAAAAAGACAATTAAAGCAACAAATGAAAGGTAATTCCTTTCTCCCAAAAACAGACGATTTGATATGCATTTCCACATTCTCATTAACCCGAGTCTTTGCCTTCAGAATATTACCCTGAAGGAGTTAAATTCCCCTGTATACCCTTCTTCTTTTCTGTTGACCCTGCTTACCCTTGCACTGGGAGGTCCATGATGACACCATTCAACTAGCCTTTCAACCTTTTCTTTGGGTCCTTCTGCTATTACTTCGACATTGCCGTCATTTCGGTTTTTTACCCAACCGGTCAAATTGAATTTTACGGCCTCTGTTCTCGTGGAATCCCTGAACCATACCCCCTGGACCCTTCCCTCAATTATCAAATGTACCCTTATATTGTCCATATCGGTTCCTTTTGGACCACTTTGCAATAGCCCTGAAATTGATAACCGCTTTTTGCTTCAAATTTATACCCTGGAGAAACTTGCTTTGCAACATCATTTCCTTTTTTAGGCGTTAAGCCCAATCTAAATTTCTCAAGAAAGCTAAAAATGGTTATTGCTTTTTTATAGGCTTTTATGTGCCGATATTTTCTTATCCCAAGGTTGATAGACTCCTAATGGGTTTTTCAACCCTCCCTGCGATGTCTGCTGCACAATCCGGGTTAAACATTTTTGCAGATGTCGAGAATAAGACGACACACTTCGGAACCCCTTTGTTTTAAGATTTTTTCCTTGAAGCCATGAACCCACTTGAGGCTGAAAAGCTCATCCGAGACGATTAAGATGCCAGCCAGTTTTACCGAGCGGTAAGCGGCAATGGTTATAAGCGCTGACATCTCCATCTCCACTGCCAGCACCCCTCTTTTTCCGTAATCAATTACCTTTTGCTTGGTCTCCCGGTAAAAGGCATCGGTTGTCCAAACCGGGCCTTTCTTGAAATTCAAGCCTTCCTTTTTAAGTGAGTCCGCTATGATATCATTCATGAGGGGATCAGTTTCCGGATCCTTTCCATCCAATGGATAATGCATGGATGTGCCCTCCTCTGGCAGGGCGGTGGACGGGATCAACAAGTCTCCAATTACGCATTCCGGTTGAAGGGAACCGCAATGCCCCATAACCCATATCCTTTTTGCGCCCAAGGCTATTAACCTTTCAAGGATAATTGCCCCCTGAGGCGCACCCAAAAGGGGGCCGGCTATGGCAATGGTTTTATTGCCGGAGCTTGCCAGGTATAGTTTAAATGGATTGCCCCCTTCCAGAATACCCCTTTTCGCCCGGCTAATCTCAACCATAAAGTTTAGTTCCCATGGAATAGAAATCATAATAGCATCAGGCCCTGCACCGGGCTCTCTCCTCCCTTTCATGGGCCTTATAATTGTTTGGTTATTGTTCATTAGTTTTGCACCCCGGAAAATAAGGCTTGAAGTGTCTCCGGCAATGAACTACCCCGCTGCAGAGAAGCGGGGGATTAAACCCTCGTCCTCCTATCTTCAGAACTATATTCCGGATATAATCTGCAGGCCTCACAATTTTTAGCCGATTAAACTGTAAAACTCAAGACAGGTATACAGGTTGTTGACTATTTAAATAAATATTTTATAATATCAAATCCAGGAAATGTTAATATTATTTGACAAATAATAGAAAAATCAATAGCATATTTGGATTTGTGAGAACTCTACATGTTTGAACTTTTAACTGAGAAATTCGGCAATATTTTTAAAGAAATAAAAGGCCGGGGAACACTGGGCGAAAAAGACATCCAAAAGGCCTTAAGGGAGATTCGGCTGGCCCTGCTCGAAGCGGATGTAAATTATAAGATTGTAAAGGATCTTCTTGAACAGATAAAACAAAAGGCCCTCGGTCAAAGGGTATTTGAAAGCCTTACCCCTGGCCAGCAGGTGATAAAGATCATCAACGAAGAGCTCACCCGGCTTATGGGGGAAGGAAGGGGGGACCTGGATATAGGCGGGCAAGGACCCTCCTGTATTATGCTGGTCGGCCTCCAGGGTTCCGGAAAGACAACAACGGCCGGAAAATTGGCCTTTCACCTGAGAGACCAGGGCCATACTCCCTATCTGGTGCCCGTGGATGTTCAACGGCCGGCCGCTATCGAACAACTTATGAAGATAGGGAGGGACATAGATATACCGGTTTACCCTACGCAAGTGAGCGAAAGGCCCGAAGACATCTGCATTAGTGCGCTGGACAAGGCAAAACAAATTGGATCGGATACATTGCTGATGGATACTGCCGGGAGACTTCATGTAGATGAAGTCCTCATGAAGGAACTTGAAAGGATCAAGGGGACAATAAATTTTTCTGAGATATTGCTTGTGGCGGATTCCATGACAGGGCAGGACGCGGTAAACCTTGCGGTAAAATTCGATCAGGCATTGGATATAACGGGTGTCATTCTGTCCAAGATGGAGGGAGATGCCAGGGGAGGTGCGGCGCTCTCCATTGTGGCATCAACCAACAAACCGATAAAATTTGCAGGAATAGGGGAAAAACTGGATGCACTGGAACCTTTTTATCCGGAAAGGATGGCCTCCAGGATACTGGGGATGGGTGATGTTCTCACCTTTATTGACAAGGCCCAGGCCGCCTTTGATCAAGAGGAGTCCCTCAGGCTGGTGGAAAAAATCAAAAAAGAGGGGTTTGATCTGGAGGATTTCAAAAAACAACTATCTCAGATTAAAAAAATGGGTTCTTTAGAACAAATACTGGGGATGATACCGGGAATGGGGAGCATGAAGAAGTCAGGCAAAATAAAGCCAGACGAAAAAGAGCTTGCCAAAATTACTGCAATAATAGATTCTATGACCCCTGGGGAGAGAAGAAACCCCAAAATCTTAAACGGAAGCAGGAAAAAGAGGATTGCCGGAGGCAGTGGAACAGGGGTGGAGGATATTAACAGGCTGCTTAAGAATTTCGTTCAAACTAAAAGTATGTTAAAGAAATTAAAACAAGGGGGTTTAAGGGGTATATCTTCCCTTCCCGGTGGTATAAACTAATACCTTTGCAACCATTTGACAATTGGCTCGAGTTTTGGGGTAAGGAATCGTGTTATGTGGAAATAAAGAGGATAAAATCAATCAATATGTAAAAGGGGGGTGAGATATTAAGATATGTCTGTCAGAATAAGGTTAACCAGAAAAGGAGCAAAAAAGAGACCGTTTTATCGCATTGTGGCCTCTGATTCCGAGGCGCCGCGGGATGGTAGATTTTTGGAGATTTTGGGATATTATGATCCCTTGCAAGATCCACCTGTGGTAAATATCAAAAAAGACAGGTTGGAGGAGTGGATCCGTCAAGGGGCCGGAATTACTGAAACAGCGAGGTCTCTTTTGCGAAAGAGTGAAATAGCCGATGTTTCTTCTCAAAAAGGCTAAATAGCGATAATTAGAATCTGAGTGGAGGAAAAACATGGAAATGAAAGAGCTGATTGAATACATTGCAAAGGTGCTCGTAGATAATCCGGAACAGGTAGAGGTAACAGAACTTGAAGGAGCGCAGACCTCTGTTATTGAACTCCGGGTTGCCAAGGAGGATTTGGGCAAGGTTATCGGCAAGCAGGGAAGGACAGCAAGGGCAATGAGAACCATACTTGGTGCGGCTTCGACCAAGATGAACAAGAGATCCGTATTGGAAATACTGGAGTAGGTGGTTAGATTAGACCCTAAAGATCTGGTTTTGATAGGGCATGTCAGTCGCCCCCATGGTCTAACCGGTCTGTTAAGGACAGTTTCTTATTCTCGGTCAAGAGAAACATTCCTGGAGGCCGGTTCTGTGTTTCTGAGCAAGAAAAAGGAAGAGTTTTATGAAAAGAGTGTTCTCTCCATCAGGCCCCATGGAAAGCTTTTCCTGCTGAGGCTTTCCGAACTGGAATCTCCAGAACAGGCGGAATTTTTTCGGGGAGCCAGGATATATGTAAGAAAAGATTGCCTTAAAAGCCAACATGATGACGAGTATTTCTGGCACGAAATTTTGGGGATGCATGTATACCTGGTTACCGGCGAATATTTAGGTACAATAATGGAGATATTTTTCACGGGCAGCAATGACGTCTATGTTATTAAGGGCAGTGAAAAGGATTATCTAATCCCCGCCACTCACCAGGTGGTGGCTAATGTGGATGTCGCCAAAAAAAGAATGACTGTAATCCCTATAAAAGGGTTGTTGGACCTGTGATGAGATTTGATGTTCTTTCGATATTTCCGGAAATGTTCGAGGCCTTGAGCAGTTACGGAATGGTCAAAAGGGCGTTAGAAAAGGGATGCATAGAAATAAGTCTGGTAAACATAAGGGATTTCGGAGAAGGCCCCCATTTGATGGTGGATGACAGGCCCTTCGGGGGAGGCAGCGGTATGGTCATGAAACCGGAGCCGATATTCCGGGCCTTAAGTTCGATCCCCGGATTGGGCGAAGAAAAAAAGGTGATCCTGTTGACGCCCCAGGGTCAATTATTCAATCAATCCATAGCACGTAGACTAAGCAGGCTTAAGCAGATCATCTTAATATGCGGAAGATATGAAGGAGTGGATGAAAGGATAAAAACCGAATATGTAGACATGGAGATATCCATAGGGGATTTTATTTTAACAGGCGGGGAGTTGCCCGCAATGATCGTTGTGGACGCTGTTTGCAGATTGCTGCCCGGGGTTTTGGGTGGTGAGAATTCAGCCCTGAATGAATCCTTTGAGGACGGCCTTTTGGAATATCCTCAATATACAAGGCCGAGAGTTTTTCAGGGCCGGGAGGTGCCCCGGGTATTGTTATCAGGAAATCACAAGGAGATAAATTCATGGAGGCGCACTCAATCCCTTAAGAAGACCATGGATCGAAGACCGAAGTTGCTGGAAAAGGCCAAACTGAGCCAGGCAGATAAAATAGTCCTGGAAAAATTGAAAAAAGAAGGTAACCAAACAGTTTCAAGGTCCTGCGATTCACTGTTCAGAGCTGGAAGCAATGAACGTAACTATGAGGCCTAAAGTCCTTCAGCCTGTTTTCAGCCCCGGGGGAAAGTGATGGCTTTTTATCTCGGGCTGTTACATTATCCCGTGTATAATAAATCGGGAGACATTATTGCCTCCGCAATAACAAGCGTGGATGTCCACGACCTGGCAAGATTGGCCAAAACCTACGGTGCAGAGGGGCTTTATATTATCAACCCCCTTGAGGATCAGCGGGAGTTGGCGAAGCGCGTATGCAGTTTTTGGATGAGCGATTACGGGGCACGCTACAACAAGGACAGAAAGGCTGCAATCTCCCTGGTTTCCGTGGTGCCCAACTTGGAGGCGTGTCTAAGGGATATAAGGCAAAAGGAGAACGGGGCACTGGTTTTAATAAGCACGGATGCAAGGAAAAAAAAGGGTGCCAGGATTGACTATAAATCGGCGAGGGAGCTGGTCGGCTCCGGCAAGGCGGTTACGATTTTGTTCGGCACCGCATGGGGCATTGCAGACATAATTTTTAAAAAAGCGGATTACATCTTGGACCCCATTTATGGTGTGGCTGATTATAATCACCTTTCTGTCAGGACAGCAGCAGCAATAACCCTGGACCGCCTGTTTTCCAGAGATGCAATTAATTAGGCTTTGTCCTCCCTTTTTCAAAAAATAGCCCCTTTCAGGGCTTTTTAAAAGGTTGAAAACCTGAATAGTAAGGTCGGGCTCTGCATTGAAAAGGGCTAAGACAATGAAAATAGGCAAGGTAATCTGGATTTAAAAGGAGATAGAAAAAATGGATCTATTGGAAACGATAGAAAAAGAACATATGAGAATGGATATTCCCTCTTTTAAGCCGGGCGATAAGGTGAAGGTACATAGTCATATCAAAGAAGGCGAGAAAGAGCGCATCCAGGTTTTCGAGGGAGTGGTAATCAGGAGAAGGAAAGGCAATACAAGTTCAACCTTCACTGTGCGCAAGGTCTCCTACGGGGTTGGCGTGGAAAGGATATTCCCCCTTCACTCACCTATGCTGGAAAGGGTTGAGGTGGTATCAAGGGGCAAGGTAAGGAGATCCAGGCTCTATTATTTGCGCGGGCTGAGAGGCAAGGCGGCAAAGGTCAAGGAGAAAAGGGTCTGATCGATATTACATTTGCGTATGGAAAATCACTCTTACGAGTCCCGGGCCAGGATGGCGGGTTATTCATTGATTGCAGGTGTAGACGAAGCGGGCAGAGGTCCTCTGGCCGGCCCTGTGGTAGCGGCTGCCGTAATACTGCCCGAGGGCATAGTTTTGAAAGGGGTAAGGGATTCCAAGAAGATGACAAAGGAATCCCGCGAACAGGCCTTCAAACTGATCAAAAGAGAGGCAATTGATGTTTCTATTGCAGTAGTGGGGCCGGGAGACATTGACCGGATAAACATACTTCAGGCTGCCAGGAAAGCAATGGCCAGGGCCATAAATTCCCTGCATGAATCGCCTGATTATGTTTTTATTGATGGAACCTATAATTTAGACCTGCCGTTACCCCAGTGCTGTTTGATTAAAGGAGATGAAAACTGCTTATCCATATCTGCGGCCTCCGTTTTAGCAAAAGTCTACCGGGACAGAATCATGTCCGCCTACAACGATTTGTACCCCCAATACGGTTTTCTTTCAAATAAGGGTTATGGTACAACCGAACATCGGGATGCATTAATCAAGCATGGCCCCTGCCCTATCCACAGGTTTACTTTTAAAGGTGTACTCGTGTGACAAAGGAAAGGATAAGACTCGGAAAATTCGGAGAAAAGCTGGCCAGGAATAAGCTAAAGGAATTAGGATACAAGATACTGGATACAAATTTCAGGTGCCCCCTTGGAGAGATAGATTTGATTGCCAAGGATGGCGATGTGCTGGTCTTTGCGGAGATAAAGACGAGAAACAATGTCTCACCCGGAATTGTGAAGGAGGCTGTTAACCCCAGGAAGCAGGCCCAGATATCACGGGTGGCACTCAGCTATATAAAATTAAAAAACCTTATGAGGGCCAAGGCCAGGTTTGACGTGGTTGTCATAGGGGTGGTGGACGAAAAACCGGAGATTGAGGTTATAAAAAATGCATTTGATCTGGCATGTTAATCCATGCGTTACTTCCCATTAATTTCCAAATATACCGAGACCTGCAAAACATGACATTCCTTGTCATCCAAAAAAAAGATAGTAAAAGTTTTTAGGTTTTGCAAAATTCTTATAAAAATTTGCTGCACGAGTTCAGGCGATTAAAAGATGTCTTTGAATAGGGATTCTGATTCAGCCCGGGGTAAAATATATGTAGTGTCTACACCTATAGGCAATATGGAGGATATTACCTTCAGGGCTGTTAATCTTTTGAAAAAAGCAGGGTTGATAGCAGCCGAAAGCAGGGATCACACCAGAAAGTTATGTGCCCGTTACGGCATAAAGACCCCCATAACCAGCTACAATCAACATAATCAAAATCACAAGGGCAGGGAACTTATAGAAAAGGTCAAATCTGGTTTGGATATTGCCCTTGTAAGTGATGCAGGCACTCCAGGGCTTTCCGATCCTGGATACAGGTTGATCAGGGATGCCATCGAGTCGGGTGTAAAGCTTGTGCCTGTTCCAGGTGTTTCCGCCGCCCTAACAGCACTTACCGTTTCGGGGCTACCTTTGAATCGGTTCGTGTTCGTAGGGTTTCTATCCAATAAAAAGGGAAGGCGCAGAAAGGCACTGGAAGAAATAAGATTCGAAACAGGGACCATAATTTTTTTTGAATCCCCCCACAGGTTGTTAAAGATGCTGACCGATGTATACGAGATCTTAGGAGACAGATACATTGCATTGGCCAAAGAGATGACAAAGGTATTTGAGGAGACAAAAAGGGGCCCTGTCAGCAAAGTATTGTCATCGATTGAGGATGAAAAGGTGAAAGGGGAATATACAATCATTGTGCAAGGCAGTGAAGACATAAAACCGGTTAAGTAGGCAATTAACCCGGAATCCCACCTGTTTCGTTTTTCAAGGGATTGATAGCTCCCGGAAAAAAGCGTTCTCTCCGGGGCCCGGCCAACTGGTGCTCGCTCTATATTCGCAGCGTGGATCTACAGGCTGTTGACAATGCTATGTTATTTGATTAAAGTCTAAGGCTATGGAAGAAACAAGACCATTAAAAGTAGAAAATGAGCTCGGCATACACGCCCGGGCGGCCGGCCAGATAGTGGAATTGGCCAGTAAATATAAGTCAAAGTTGTTTTTGATCAAGGACGGCCGCGAAGTGGACGGCACGAGCATTCTTTCCCTGCTTTCCCTGGCATGCCCGAAGGGGACCGATATGCAGGCCAAGGCAACCGGCAAAGATGCCAAAGAATTAATTAATGAACTGGAGAGGTTATTCAAAAACAAATTTGGTGAAATCGGACACAAACAAACACGTGCCAAAAAAAGGGTTATAAAGGGTTTGCCTGTTTCCCAGGGCATTGTAATGGGAAAGGCCTTTCATTTAGATATATCCAAGACAAAGGTTACCCACAGGAAATTGTTTTCCAAAGACGAGGTGGAAAAGGAGGTCGGCAGGTTTAAACAGTCTCTGGAGATGGCAAAGAAACAGATACACAGTTTCAAATCACACATGCCTGAACAGGTAAAGGGATACGCCTTTGTATTGGATACCCACTTGATGATCCTGAAGGATAACCTGGTTTATAATTCCACGCTAAGAAGGATACGCAGGGAATGGATCAATGCGGAATGGGCCCTGAAAAAATCAATAAATAATATACATAGAATTTTCAAGAAGGTAGAAAACGAATATATCGGCCGTAGAATGGACGATGTGGATAACGTAAGCGAGAGGATTTTGAGGAATCTGGCAGGGGTTCAGACCGACAGGATAGGAGAAATCAACAAGCAGGCTATAATTGTTGCCAGCAGCATATCTCCCTGCGACATTGTGGAAATTGATTTGAATTGTGTACTGGGCATCCTTACAGAAATGGGAGGTCGCACATCACACATGGCCATAATGTCCGAGGCGCTGGGAATACCGGTAGTAGTGGGCCTGGAAAAGGCTACTGATATGATCTCAGAAGAGGATCTACTGATCGTGGACGGGAATACGGGCGAGGTTATAATCAATCCCGATCATGAAACAATAGTTGATTATGAAGAAAAGAAAAATCGCTACAACAGCTATAAATCAGCTGTTAACAAGGTCCGGCACCTTCCTGCAGAAACCTTGGACGGATACAAGATAAAGATCAAGGCGAATATTGAATTTTTGGCGGAGGCCAGGATAGCGCTCGAACACGGTGCTGAAGGCATTGGACTTTATCGGACCGAATATCTTTACATGATAAAAAAGGATTTTCCGGATGAAGATACCCTTTTTGATGACTATAAACAGATTGCAGAGACTGCGGCACCGCACCCGGTAACCATAAGGACACTGGACATAGCAAGCGATAGAATGGGGACCAATATAGATATGGGGAGAGAAGACAATCCCGCACTTGGCCTTAGATCTATCCGGTTTTGCCTCAAAGAGAAGGAGGTTTTTAAGACCCAGCTCAGGGCAATTTTAAGGGCAAGCTCCTTCGGTAATATCAGGTTGATGTTTCCAATGATCTCCGGATTGGAGGAATTCTTGGAAGCTAAGAAGATATTGCGTTCCGTTATGCGGGCCTTGGACAGGGAAGGTATGAGCTACAACAGGGAATTGCCGGTGGGAATACTGCTGGAGATACCTTCTGCAGTAAGCATAGCGGATATATTGGCGAAATATGCCGATTTTTTCTCTATAGGTACAAATGACCTGATTCAATATGCATTGGCCATAGATAGAGATAACGCCAATGTGGCGCATCTTTATGAGCCCTTTCACCCTGCGGTTCTAAAAATGATATATCAGGTTGTGAAAGCAGGCCAAAAGGAGGGAATTGACGTATCCCTTTGCGGCGAGGTAGCAGGCGACCCGTTGGCAGTACTTTTGCTCATTTCATTGGGATTGTATGAATTCAGCATGAACATAGGTTCCATTGCCTCGATAAAAAGGATGATTCGAACGACCAAGCTGGAGGAGTTGAGGCAGGGCTTTGGGAATGTATTAAACCTGTCCACCAATAAAAAGATAGAGGATTTTGTCCTGAAAAAAGCCAGGGCCTTGCTTCCTGATGTATTTGAGGAAGATGTCTTTACTTATAGACAGCTAACCGCTTCCTGAGCAGATTTTACATGGAGAAAAAGATTGTTACCCAGAACAGAAAGGCTCGATACGACTATTTTATCGAGGAAACATACGAGGCCGGAATTGTATTGAAAGGGGCGGAGGTTAAATCCCTGAGGCAAAGCCGCGCAAGCCTTAAAGAAGGTTATGCAAAGATAAAAAACGAAGAGGTCTTTCTGTACGATTTTCATATTTCCCCCTATCCATTCGCCCACCATTTAGATATCGATCCTGTCAGGCCCAGGAAACTCCTGATGCAGAAAAGGGAGATTAAGAGATTGATAGGAAAAACCGAGGAAAAGGGATATTCCTTGATACCACTGTCCGTATATATAAAAAATGGATTAATGAAAGTGGAGCTGGCGCTGGCAAAGGGCAAGAAGAAATATGACAAGAGGCGCACATTAAAGGAAAAGGAGTTTAAGAAAGAGCTGGAGCAGATAAGAAAGAAAGGCGGGTATTGAACCCAGATTGTGGAGTAGTTGGCTACTGCATAATCCGGGTTGAAATTAAAAAATATAGTAGTTATATTTAAATTAAGGTTTATTTAAGCTCTTTGAAATTGGGGGCGATACGGCTTCGACGGGGATATAGAAGCTTGGATTGCATACCGAGGTCTGCTTGCTCGTAAAACAGGCAGGTGTAAAATAGACGCAGACGATTATGCGTATGCCTTAGCCGCATAAAAGGCTAACGTCCATTTGTCCTTTCCTGCGTGGCAAACTCGGGCGTCGTGGAGCAGGATAGCCGACCTGAAAGTACCTGAATTTCAGGAAGGCGAATATCAATCAGGTTAGTCCTCGAGTAACCTTGCCCGAAGGGGGACTTGAGGGCGAAATTCAAAATTCGGGATAAGTATGTAGAAGTTCAAGTGGAATATTTTCGGACGGGGGTTCGACTCCCCCCGCCTCCACCAAAATATTAGCAATACTGCCACCAGTAATTTAAAATTGTCGTAAACC
>CAZZPR010000051.1:0-24581 GCA_964655655.1 uncultured Desulfobacteraceae bacterium
AATTCAATGAGTTATATTATTAAGTCGTATATGCTTTGTTCGGAAGATCCGATAAATGCAAAATATTTAACCCGGATTTTGGATTATTTGCCTGCTGCACAATCCCGGTTTAAGGCGCCTCTCCGTACTCCCGCTTGACTGGACATTGGACATAAGGACGGCCCCCGGATCAGGCCCGCCGGCTGTTAGGGGACAGCAATCCCTGGATAATGAGATCGGTGGCGTCGTCTTCCGTGAGCCCCCGGCACATCAGGGTTTCAAGCTGCCTGGAATCGACGCTGCCGATGGAAGCCTCGTGGGTTACATGGGCCTTGGGGTTATGTACCTTGACGATGGGTATGGCAGTGGCAATCGCCTTGTCCTGTACGATTTCCTTGCAATCCACATGACCCCGGGCGAAAGGTGCGGATGCTATCAAGGTGTTTTTGATTTCCGCCTGTGCCGTCTCACTGACAGCAATATTCGTTCTTAGCACACCGTGAGCCCCCTCGCCCTTCAGGTTCGCCTTCTCGTGGATCTTGATCCGGTCGTCGCCCCGACCGCTTATTCGGGATGACATGTCAAGTATGCTGTGGCTCCAGCATATGGCATCATATTCTATATCGATCTTTCCGACCCTTCCTTTTATCAGTTCAAAATCCGTACGGAACCTCGCCTCATCGTTCAAGGTGATCTTCGCCCTGGGGATGACGTTCACACCCCCTTCCCGTCCGTGGACATGGCGTTCCAGGTAAATGTACTCCGCCCCCCTTCCGATTTCTATGTCCGCATCCATGGAATGAAGAACTTCAACCGCGTTGGGAAAGGTGCAGCTTGAGAGAATTGCCACTCTGGAACCCTCTTCCAGCCGAACCTTCATGTAGATTTTTTGGGTCCCGGTTTCGTCCAGTAGTCCGAAGCAGATTTGGACAGGCTGGTCGATCTTGGTATTCTTTCTTACGGTTATGTTCGCCCGAATACCGTCCGATATCTCTTCGGTTTCCACCTCGAATCCCGGCACCAGGTGAACACCCAGCACCTGGTTGCCGTGGATTTCTACATGCGCTACATCCGGGTCGGTAACGCACGCCTCTCCGATGCTCTCATACAGGGCGGTAATAAGTTCATCTCTATTCATAGGTTCGCTCCGGGTCAGGTTCATTCTTATGATCACAGGGGATACATTTCTCCCCAAAGTATTTCATTATCTGGTCCACAGGCCCCTTCTCAATCATCTTTCCGCAACAGATGAGAAAGGCGTGGTCTGCCTTTTCCAGCACAGTAGGGCTGTGGGTTATGAGGAGTACAGTGATCCCTTTTTGATTTAGAAATCCTATGGCATCGAAAATTCTTTCCAGGGCCTCCACGTCGATGCCGGAATCCGGCTCGTCCATCATCACCAGTTTCGGCTCCATAGTGAGCATGGAGGCCAGTTCTATCCTTTTCCTCTCCCCGCCGGATAAGGTTCGGTCTATGGCCCGTCCCAAGTATTCCTCGGGTTTAAGGCCTACAAGCTCCAGCGCCTGGGAGCTGCTGCGGGAGGATTCGGCACCAACCCCGGCACTGATAAAGCTCTCCACCGTTAACCCCTCGTAGCGGGCCGGCTCCTGCCAGGCCATTGTAATGCCCTTTCGGGCCCGCTGATCGATGGAAAGGCCCCTCAGGGATTCTCCTTCAAACAAAATGTCCCCCTGGAACGCGGAAAACCCGGAGATTCCCATGATAGTGTTGGCCAAAGTGGATTTTCCAGCCCCGTTTGGTCCTACTACCGCGTGTACGTAGCCCGGCCAAAATTTCATGGACAGGTGGTTCAATACACGTTTTTCTCCGAGATCCAGAACGACTTCCCTGGTCTCAAGTATGGATCTTTCAGCCATAGCTCACCGTCCTTTATATGTGATTCTTCAAGCTTTATAAGGCCTAATTGTTTTTTTATACTTCTTTTCTCACAGGGACAATAGGGTCAAATAAGTATTTTAAACCGATTTGGTATGTAGCCTGTCTGCTCTGTTTTCGGGGCATAAAAACTCCATAAATACATTAACATTCCCCTGACTCACCGGGACCCTTTCATTGCAGGTCAGTCTGCAGCTTTCGGTTTAATTGTCAGTGCCCTTATTGACGGGCACAACCTGGGAGATGCATCTAAAGTTATAATCGGAAAGTCCGGCGAGGCCGGTATCCCTTTGGCCATTGAAGTGCCGGGTTCCGGTGGTAAATTGGAATATCTTTTACCGATGCCCTTCTCCAGCCCTCCTGGTCCTATGAAGCGGCCAGGGACCCCGCCGTTCGTATAGAGCCCCCTCTGGCGGCGTGCCGCCTTTTCGGCCTGGCATGCACCCTGGGATTTCTGCTGCCGGCTGCGTATTATCTGGCTTCCCGTTTTGAAAATGACTTTTACAATGCAGTTACGCACGCTCTCAACGGCGGGGGAAACAACATGGCCCGCGCCGCTCTGACCGGTGCTTTGGCCGGGGCCCAAGTTGGCCTTACCGGAATCCCGGAATACCTGATTGAGGGTCTCTTCGGCCATGAGCGTCTGCTGGACATGGCGAAATGGTAACTATTTAAAAATACCGGCATTGCTATCTTGGGGCTGCTTCGGGCTGGCTGCTATCATGGGCCGAAGACCACTTTCGCAGAAAATGAATACCGGCTGGTTTTCCGGAACCTCCCCGCTCCGTTCCTCTATCTGGGTAATGGGACAAGCTCTACTTGTAGTTGGAATTCATGCTAGCATTTTTTTCTTCCTGGCTCAGGGCCTCAAATCCCGAAACTATGTCCAGGAGCTCCTCAGTGATGCTCATCTGCCTTTTCTGGTGGAACCGCTGGTTAAGGTCCCCCAGGAGCTGCCCTATGTTTTTCTCAGCACCCTGCATAGATGCCAGCCGGCTTGCGTTCTCGCTGGCCAGGGATTCGGCAAATGCCCGGTACAGGGAAATGAAAAGATACTGCCGGATAAGGGCGGAGAAAAGCCGGTCCCAATCCATAGTGTACATAGGCAGCTGAGATGTGGGCCAATTTTCCTGTCTCAACTTATTCAGCCATTGCTGATCCACCGGAAGAGGGTGAACCGTTTGGGGACGGTAGGTAGCTCCGGATAGCTGTTTGCTGTGGAACAGGAATACCTGCTCCAGTTTACGCCGTGAATTCCACTGCTCGATTCGGAAAAGTATCTCCTGTGCCGCCGGGTTGATGCCCGATATTGAGCCGGGCATGGAGAGAACCTCCTCCACCTTCTGTCCCTCATCCTTCAGCCTGCCGCTTGCCCGGTGACCCACCGCAAGTATTACCCGGTTGTCTTTGCTGATCCCCAACTCCCCGTCCAAAAAATTCAGCGCATGTTCCACGATCTGGTCATTGAGCTGCCCGCACATACCCTGATCCGATCCGAATATAATGGCACCCGCCCGGTCGGCAGACGCCGGTCTTGCACCTACCGCCGTATCGCCCAGGCCTCTAAGGACAATATGGAGGCCTTTCTCCACCGCCTCGCTATAGTCTTTCAAGGACTCCACAGCCCGTTCGTACTGCCGTATGCTCACCGCGGCCAGGGCTTTCATGGTCTTGACTACGGATTGCAGGTCCTCGGTGCTTCTGATCTTTCTTTTGAGCCCTTCAGCAGTTTCCATGATCTGCTATCCATTCCCTTGAGGCACATTGCCCTCCTGGCCCCCGGGTTGGTCTTCCCTGTCAAGGCCCTCCTGTGCCTTCTGCACAATCGCATTTAAGTCCTCTTCGGATAGTTCCCCGCCATGCTGTATGTCTTGGCAAAGGTCCGGCAACCCTTCTGTCACTGCCCTGCGGACTTCAGCGGCAGCAACGGAAACCCGGTCCAGCCTCAGGGAATCGAAGATGCCCTTATTTGCTGCCACCAGGACGGCAACCTGCTCCGGTACGGTCATGGGGCTGTACTGGGGCTGCTTCAGTATCTCCCGCACCCTGCGCCCCCTTTCCAGGGTCTTTCGGGTTTCTTCGTCCATCCGGGTACCGAACCTGGAAAATGCCTCCAGTTCCTCAAACTGGGAATAAGAAAGCCTGAGGTCTCCGGCCACCGCACGATATGCCGGAAGCTGGGTCTTGCCCCCCACCCGGGACACTGACTTTCCCACATCCACGGCCGGAAGTGTTGCCTTTTGAAAAAGGTCGGGCGACAGGTATATCTGGCCGTCTGTGATGGAAATGAGATTGGTGGGTATATAGGCGGATATGTTCTGAGCCTCCGTCTCCACGATGGGCAGTGCGGTCAAGGATCCACCGCCCTGTTCGTCCTGAAGGTGGGTGGACCGTTCCAGGAGCCGCGAATGGATGTAAAATATGTCCCCCGGATAGGCCTCTCTGCCGGGGGGCCTGCGGAGAAGAAGGGATACCTCGCGGTAGGCCCTTGCATGGCGGGTCAGATCATCGAATACCACCAGTGCGTCCCGGCCTTGCTCCATAAAATACTCGCCCATGGTCATGGCCGCGTATGCCGCGATGAACTGGAGGCCAGGCGGGTCCTCCTCCGTGGTGACCACCACAACCGAGTAATCCATGGCACCATGTTCCTGAAGATCGGATATGACCTTTGCAACTGCCGAGGCCCGTTTTCCTATGCCGCAGTACACGCAAACAACATCCTTGTCCCCCTGATTGACTATAGTGTCCACTCCGATGGCAGTTTTCCCGGTCTTCCGATCCCCCAAAATCAACTCCCGCTGCCCCCGGCCGATAGGTATCAAGGCATCCACCACCTTGAGCCCTGTCTGGAGAGGCACAGTCACGGGTGAACGGTCCATGATTTCAGGGGCGGGCCGCTCTACCGGCCACCGTTCTGGGGTACTCACTGCCCCCCGGTTGTCCATGGGCCGGCCCAGGCCATCCACGACACGCCCAAGCAGCGGTTCCCCCACAGGAACGTCAAGAACCCGGTTGGTCCGCCGGACTTCACCCCCCGACCGGAGGCCTTCCGTCTCATCCAGCATGACTACTCCCACCTCCGAGCGATCCAGGTTAAATGCCATTCCCACGAGGTCGTCCTCGAAGCTCAGTAGCTCCTCTGATTCCACGTTGCGCAGCCCCTCCACGCGAACCACTCCCGGTCCCACATACGTAATCCTGCCGACCTCTTCCGCTTTCAGCCGGGGTTTATGGTCCTCAACCACCCGGTGCAGAGAGCGGAAGGCGCCGGCCAATGTCTCTCTAAGCTCACTGGATTCCGCTTCCACGGCCTCTGTTCCTTTCTACAAAAAAAGCTGACATTTGCTGCAGGTCAATGCTCTTCGTTTTTCCCCCCGTGCTTTCCTTCCTCCTCTCCCCTGCCCTCTACCCGGGCCTCCCGATCCAGCAGGTCCCGGGTCTTTTTCTCGAGGGTATCAAGGTAGTCTTCGAGACTCCAGGACACTTTCCTGCCGTGTATGTTGAGCTTGATGCCCGGAATCATGTCCGGATCCGTATCGTATTCCACCTCCGTATGGTCGCCCAGTGCTTCGCGCAGGGCGGTTGTAATCCTCCGCCGCAGCCGGGCCGGTATCTCAAATGCGCTCCGTATCCGCACGGAGCTGCCGGCCTTTTGCACGATCTTAGACAAGTCCTTGAGCTCCTCTTTTCCCATCTCCCGGAACCTTTCGAGGAACACTTCGATTATCTGTTCCTCCAGCGATGCATGCGCCAGGTCCTTCAGGGCCCTTCGGGATACATCGTACACCTCCTTGCCTGCCAGCTGGCGGATCTCCCTCAGAAAGGAGGTTTTTCCCCGCTGCAAGGCCTGCATCCATTTGTAACGCAAATTCTCCGCCTCTTGGCGCGCATTGCGCGTCAGTTCCTCCCGCCTTTCCTCCGCCTCCTCCCGGGCCTGGGAAAGCATGTCGCTTCGCTTCGACTCTATCTCCTGCTGCTTCCGGCGATACTCAACGGCCTCCGATTCTGCTTCCTGTTTCTTGTTTTCAGCCTCTTCGAGGCGTGCGCGGATCTTCTCCTCCCTCTCTTCCATGGCCCGGATGATCCGGTCGTAGAGAAAATACTTGAGCAGGCCGATCAGGAGCAGGAAGTTGATTATCTGGGCAACGACCGTGAACCAATCGATGAGCACGGCTTATCCTCCTGCCTTTGAAACCACGTAATCCCAGAATGGGTTGGCGAACAAAAGGATCATGCTCACCACAAAACAGTAAATGGCCGTGGACTCGATCATGGCCAGACCCACAAAGAGGGTTCGCGTGATGGTGTTGGTTTCATCCGGCTGCTGGGCTATGGAGCTCAAGGCCTGCGAAACGGCGCGTCCTTCTCCCAGCGCCGGGCCTATAGCTCCGATTCCAATGGTGATTCCCGCCGTGAAGACGGAGGCAATCCCGATAAGCGAGATACTGTCCATTTGTGTTTATCTCCTTTTCTTCATTCACTTTTCATTATCCTCTTTAGGTTCTTGATGGGCCCGGGTGGCAGAGGCTATGTACACCATGGCCAAAACGGCAAATATGTACGCCTGGATCGTTCCGGTCAGCAGCCCCAGTGCGTGCATGACAACCGGGAATATCAAGGGTGTTATGGCCAGAAGAATCGCCACGATCTTCATGCCGCTCATGATGTTGCCGAAGAGGCGTACTGCCAGGGCAAGGGTACGGGAAAGCTCGCCCATGATGTTGAACGGCAGCATGAGCACCGTGGGTTTTACATACTGCTTGAGATACCCCATTACTCCCAGGCTCAGAATGCCGTAGACAGGAACAGCGATGAACACGCAGATGGCAAGCCCCGCCGTTGTGGAAAGGGAAGCTGTAGGGGCAACGTAGCCGGGTACTATGGTCAAAATATTTGAGACCAGTATGAAAAGAAACAGCGTGCCCGTAAAGGGAAGATAAGGCCCCGGTTCCTTCTGGCTTATATCCCGGATCTGGCTCCGCATGCCGTTTACCACCACTTCCAGCAGGTTCTGCCACCGGGACATCCGCTCTTCAGTGGACAGTTTCCGGGTAATCAGCCATGATCCCAGCACCATGAAGGTCATCACGGCCCAGGTGAAAACAATTGTTGCATTCAATGCTACCGGGCCCCATTCCCAGATTATGACCTGGTCCGGGCTGATGTCTTTGAGCGACATAAACTCCATAATAAATCTCCACTACTCCTTTCCGTTGCCCCGGGTGACATATAAAACTAATTTTGGGGGCCTGATCCGGTAGGCACGGTCTTCAAACGCTTAACAAGGACAAGCCGGGCCGCCATAAATCCCACCAGCGCGGCCAAGAGCCGCTGCCACTGTCCTCCCATGATCAAGTAAAATCCCCCGAGACTGACAACCGTGCGTACCAGGAAGCTGCCTAATATCCAAACGGCGGGCCGCTGGAATTCGGGCAATCTTTGTACCGTCCACCACAGCCCCCCGAAATAGAAAAGGCCGATACCTATTCCCCCTATACATGCAAGTGTCAAAAAGTACCAAAAATCCATAGAACTCCCCGGCGCTTTTTTTATCAAGAACGGCTCCCCATAACGATATCATTTGGGCCGGCTTTCGCGTTTGACCCAGTACCACGCATTCAAGCAGCCCACAATCACGCCGATGAAAAGCATCATGAGGGTCCACGAGAAGCGGCTTTCATAGGTCCGGTCGATCCACAAGCCTATGGCAATAAAGATCAAGGTGGGGATGGCCACTGACCACCCCACCAGGCCGAACATGCCCAGGCCGAACCATACCCCTCTATCGCCTTCTCTCCGGGCTCGAAGCTTGCGCCTTTCCTTGGCCTCTATTTTCTCCGGCAGCCTTTCCGGTTCAGGCTCAGACATTCTTCTGGATCTCCAAGAATCTGCGCACAAACCCGGCTTCGATCTTTGCCATGGCCGAGCGGGTCTTCTTCTCCCTGTCGTCCAGGTTCATGAATTGTCTCTCTATGGTGTCCCTCAGCTCTCCCAGCTTCGAGCTCCGAGCGGCGTTTCGGGCCGAAACCAAAACAGTGTCCCCTACCTTCAGAAGAACCCCCTCGTCCACGGCGATAAATACTTCTCCTTCTTTGTTTTCAAAAGACAATAAACCCGGCACCAGGGCGGCCGCGAAATCCACATGCCGGGGAAGGAGACAAAACGAGCCGTTCTCCGCCTCTGCTATCACCTTTTGGACTTCCTCGTCCACCAGGACTTCGGTTGGGAGTAAAACTTTCAGGCGCATGGTCTTCCCCTGCAATCTCTATAGTGTGCCCCGAACCCGGGCCAGGGGCCTATCCTTTCTTTTTCGCTTCATCGATGGTGCCGATCATGTAAAGCGCCTTTTCCGGGTAGTCGGAGAACTCGTCGTTCAATATCCGTTCACATCCATCCAGGGCATTCTCTAGCTTGACCCTCCTGCCTTCGTGCCCGGTGAATTGCTCGGTAACGAAAAAGGGCTGGGTAAAAAAACGCTCCAGCCGCCTTGCCCGGTAAACAGTCCGCCGGTCCGGCCGGGATAGCTCCTCTATTCCGAGCATGGAGATAATATCCCTCAAATCCTCATATTCGGCCAGAGTTCTCCGGATATCCTGCGCTATGCGGTAGTGCCTTTCACCCACCACGCGGGGCACCAGCATGTTTGATCCTGATTTAAGAGGATCAATGGCCGGGTATAATCCCTCGCTGGCCTTTTTCCTGGAAAGCACGATCGATGCGGAAAGGTGCCCGAAGGTGTGCACAGCAGAGGGGTCAGTGAAATCATCCGCCGGCACGTACACGGCCTGAACGGAGGTGATGGCCCCTGTGGCCGTATTGCAGATCCGTTCCTCAAGTTCCGCGAGCTCCGTGGCCAGTGTGGGCTGGTACCCCAGCCGGGAGGGAAGCTGGCCCATCAGTCCCGAAACCTCCATGCCCGCCTGAATAAACCGGAAAATGTTGTCTATAAGCAGCAGTACATCCTGCCTCAGCTCGTCCCTGAAGTATTCGGCCATGGTCAGGGCCCCGTGGCCCACCCTAAAACGGGCGCCGGGTGGCTCGTTCATCTGCCCAAAAACCATCACCGTGTTATCGAGCACGCCCGCCTCTTTCATTTCCCGGTAGAGCTCTTCACCCTCGCGAACCCGTTCACCGATTCCGCAGAAAAGGCTTACGCCCTCGTGCTCTTCCGCCATGTTGTGGATTATCTCCATGATGAGTACGGTTTTCCCTACACCTGCGCCGCCGAACAATCCTGCCTTGCCGCCCAGCTCCAGAGGTGAAAGCACATCAATGGCCTTGACGCCGGTGAGAAAGATTTCAGATTGGGTGGATTGCTGTCCGATGGGCACTGGTTCACGGTGGATGGAGCGCCGTTCCAGCCTGGGCAGATCCGCTCCGCGGTCGATGATGTCCCCGAATACGTTGAACACTCTTCCCATGGTCTCTCTCCCTACCGGAACCTTCAGGGGAACGCCTGTATCCACCACCATGGAATCCTGTGCCAACCCCTGGGAAGAGGTCAGGGTGATTCCCCTCACTGTTTCCGAATCCAGGTGAGAGATGACCTCGATGACGATGGATTGGTTTTCGCCCCCTCTTAGCAGGTTCAGCAGCGCCGGCAGGCGCCGGGGAAAATGCGCATCCACCACGCTGCTTCTAACAGATACCACGGTTCCCAGATTTTGATTGCCGGATTGTTCCGCCTCGTTCATGGTGTAAATTCCCCGCGCTGAGCCCTGGTATAAGTCCTTTCCGAACTTCAACTTCAGTTCAGCTGCTACGGGTTCTCAAAAGGCCTCCTCGGGTTCATCGAGCTGCAAGGTCCAGGAAAACAAATAGATCAGTTTTTTTCAGGCACGCGCTTTCTGGTAGGAAGAGCATAAAGAACCGTTGGCTTGTGTGTCAAGGAAAAAGACCTCGGGGCATAAGGCAGGTTTCAGTCACACCCCTCAGGCAATCTTTGCCCGAAGATCCGCGACGCCTTTAACGGCTTTAAGGCAGCGCTCGGGACTTCTTTTGATGGTTGCCTCCGAAAAAAGGTGGAGGCGGTTGATGTCATTTGCACGGCCATCTGGCATGTATAAGGATTCCGGAGCCCTTTCCGGGGATAATATCGAGGGTTCCCCCTGAAAGCTCGGCCCGCTCCTTCATGCTGGTGAGGCCCATCCCTCCCATGTCTTCACCTGCCTTTTCCCTTGTGTTTACCTTTTTTTGGACATGGCCCGGAGCTTTTTCTCGGATTCTCTAAGTTCCCTTTCAAACTGTTTCCTGCCTGTTATGTCTATAAACCCAGATTGTGCAGTAGTTATCTTCAGAAAACACCGGCGATTTTCGTTCCGCAAGCAGGACACCTGGAATCCCGGATCCGGTTTTCCTGCACGAAAAAGCCCTGCCTCCTGATAAGGGTCTCCTGGCAGTGGGGGCATATGGTATTCTCCGATCCTCCCCCGGGCACGTTTCCTATGTACACGAATTCCAGACCCCCTTTTTTTCCTATGTCGTAGGCCCTTTCCAGGGTCTCGAGGGGCGTCTCAAGGCCGGTAAACCGGTAGGCCGGATAAAACCGGCTTATATGCCAGGGGATTCCGGGATCGATTCCTGCGATGAACCCGGCGATTTGGGCCAGCTCCTCGTCACTGTCGTTCTCATCGGGAATCACCAGGGTGGTCACCTCCACCCATAGGCCCAGCTCCTTCATCAGCCGAATTGATTGGAGAACCGGCTCAAGCCGGGCGTGGCATATCTTTTTGTAGAAATCCTCCCTGAAGGATTTCAGGTCCACGTTGCAGGTGTCCAGATAGGGTCTTATAGTCTTTAGGGCCTCCGGGGTCATGTAACCATTGGTGATGAATATATTGTAAAGCCCCTTTTTCCTTGCCAGCCCGGCGGTGTCGTAGGCGTATTCGAAAAAAATTGTGGGCTCGGTGTATGTATAGGCGACACTCCTGCAATTCCCCTCCAGGGCCTTGGCCACGACATCCTCCGGGGCGAGTTCGTATCCCGGAATATCCGGCCCCTGCCCCTCGGAAATCTGTGAAATCTGCCAGTTCTGGCAGTAGGTGCACTTAAGGTTGCAGCCGGCCGTACCTATAGAAAAAGAGGAGGTCCCGGGCAGGAAGTGAAAGAGTGGTTTCTTCTCGATGGGATCGATATGCGCCGCCACCGTCCTTCCGTATGAATGGGTATAAAGAACACCTCCGCGGTTTCCCCTTACATTGCAAATTCCGAATTTGGTATCTGCTATGCGGCACCGGTGGCTGCAGAGATTGCATCTTACCCTGTTCCCCTCTTCAACCTCGTATAGCATAGCCTCTTTTTGCATTTTACCTCCTTAAAAGGGACATGTGCCGGCAGCACATCCCCCTGAGTAATCCGACCCGGCAACGATGAATTCGTCCTTTTCCTGGCTGTCCTGCTCCTGGTAGCCAAAGGAAAGGACCTGCTCCTCCTTGCTGCCGTAGCGATATATGGTTATGCCCTTGCAGCACAGCCTGTGGGCCATCATGTAGATCTTGCGGACATCTTCAACACTTGCCTCGCTCGGCAAATTTATAGTCTTGGAAACAGAGTTGTCCGTGTATTTCTGGAATGCGGCCTGGATCATGAGATGCTGCCGGGCCGTGAGATCGAAGGCGGTGATGAACAGCCTCTTCATATCCCCGGGGATCCCCTTTATTTTCTGGATGGAGCCCTGTTGTGCTATTTGAGAAAGGATATCCCTGTTGTATATTTCCCTTTTTCTCGCCATTTCCTCGAATACCGGATGAACCTCGAAGAGCTTGGTGCCTGAGAGCACGTTCCGCATGAAACTTACCGCGAACAGGGGTTCTATGCCGCTGGAGCATCCTGCAATGATGCTGATAGTGCCTGTAGGGGCGATGGTGTTTACCGTGGCGTTCCGGACCCTGAAATTACCGGAGGTATAGGTGGACTTTTCAAAATTGGGGAATACCCCCCTCTCCTCTGCCAGTACTTTGGATGCATTGAGCGATTCCCTGCGGATAAATGCCATGAGTTCCTCGCCGAACTCCACCGCCTTTTTTGACTTATAAGGGATGCCCAGTTTTATCAGAAGGTCCGCAAAGCCCATCACACCCAGCCCCACCTTCCTGTTGGCAAGGGTGACCTGCCCTATTTCCTCCAGGGGGTACCTGTTCACCTCGATGACATCGTCCAGGAAGCGGATGGCCCAGTATATCCGGTCCCTGAGTTTTTCCCGGTCCAGCTCGTCTCCATCGGCCATGGCGGAAAGGTTTATAGAACCCAGGTTGCAGCTTTCATAATCCAAAAGGGGCAGCTCGCCGCAGGGATTGGTTGCCTCTATCCGCCCCACGAGGGGTGTGGGGTTTCGCCTGTTGATCTCGTCCAGAAAGATGAGACCCGGATCGCCTGTGCGCCATGCAGCATTTACAATGAGATCAAACACGGCCCTTGCCTTTACCCTTCTCGCTTCCTTTCCGGTCCTGGGGTTTATCAGTGCAAACTCTTTATTACCTCTAACCGCATCCATAAAGGCATCGGTAACACCAACCGACAGGTTGAAATTGGAAAACCTGTCTTTCTCTGCCTTGGCCTCGATAAACTCTACTATGTCAGGATGGTCGCAGCGCAGAATCCCCATATTAGCGCCCCGTCTTCTGCCACCCTGTACTATAACACCGGTGGCCCCGTTGAATACCTCCATGAAGGATACCGGGCCGGATGCCCGGCCCTTGGTGGAGAAAACAAGGTCCCCTTTGGCCCGAAGTCTGGAAAAATTGAACCCGGTTCCTCCCCCGGTTTGATGTATCCTGGCCATATCCCGGAGAGCACCGAATATCCCGTCCATGGAATCATCCACGGGTATTACGAAACAGGCGGAAAGCTGGCCCAGGCAAGTACCGGAATTCATCAGGGTCGGGGAGTTGGGCAGGAATTCGAAGCTCCGCATCATTCGATAAAACCTATCCTCTATCTCCTCCGGGGAATACCCCGAGTTGAAGTTTTGCTCGGCCCGGGCGATGTTAAAGGCCACCCTGCGAAACAGCTCGCTCGGGGTTTCTATGATCTTTCCCCGGTCATCTTTTAACAGATACCGCCTCTTCAACACCTCCATGGTGTTCAGGGGCAGTTTCAAATCGTCCTTCAGGCCCAGGGCACCCTTTGCCGCTCGAATCTCGGTCCTCTCCTCTCTGTACAGGATGTAAGCCCTGGCAATATGGCTGTAGCCCTCATTCATGAGGGCCTCTTCAACAATGTCCTGAACGGACTCAACCCCTGGTATCTTGTTCCGGTATTGCCTGGATACTTTCTCCAGGACCCGGTTGGTAACCCTCCGGGCCACGAGTTCAGCGCGTTCTTCGTTCTGCAAAACCCCGGAGGCGGCTCCCCGGACGGCCTGCTCGATCTTTTCACTGTTGAAATCCGCCAGGGAGCCGTCCCTTTTCTTTATTTTTTTGGGCAGGGTTGATTTTTCCATCCCGTTTTACTCCTGGTGCCGATCCTCATTTATAAATAATCCGGACTTAACGAGCTCAACCCACATAAATAACCTTGAAGCCCGAGCTCTCGAGCTCCTTGGCAATGGGCTCAGCGTCCCTGCTCCTCACCCGCAGCATCACCCGCCACTCGGTTTCTCCTTTCTCATCACCGGGAGTCTTCTGATTCGGTGTGCCTCCATTATCTTTTTGGCCTCGTTTACCAGTGTATCCTCGGTAACGGTGATTACATTGGTGCTCATGATGTCTCGAACTTTCATGGTAGCCTCCTTTCTTTTTTTACCCCTCCTTAAAGATCCGCCATCAGATTCTGTTCAATCAAGGCCGCAAAAATCTTATCCCATCCATCGGTGTCCACCACCGGAACCGGTTCCTTGCTCTGGAAGGAATAGTTTTCACAGTAATCGAGTATTTCGGGGTTTTTTGTTTTAAGATTTTCCCACAGATCCCATGGCTTATCGGAACTGCTTACAGCAATAATAGCATCGATAACGGAGATTTTGCCCTCCGGGGTAAACCATACGGTCGTATTGCCAAAATCAATAATCACATATTTTTCCATATCTACCTCGAATTTAAGATATTCATTATTGTCTTTTAAACAAGAAGCATAGTAACTTTATATTGGTATTTATCATTTTGTTTCAAGGGTATAAATGGGGTGGACTATGTATATCTGTGACAGAACTTATGTACTGCAAAAAACTCCATATGCATATCAGGCCAAAAAACACTACTGTCTTTTAAAATAAAAAATACATTCAAAACGGTATAGTATTTTGAATTAAAGTGTCTTAAAGAGAATTTAAAATCTATTGGACATTTATAAATTTCGCCTTCCCTGATCCATCTCTCGGGTCTGAAAAGCGAAACAGGCCGCCTCTTTTCGCGGTCTTCTACATGAGGTTCAAGTCATCCTTTTCAAAAAGGAGGTATAATGATGTATAGGCCATTAATTATTTTCGTTGCAGTCCTTTTTGCCGCTTTGAATGTTTGGGCCCAGGATTGCGTGGATTGCCACAAGGAGGTAACGCCAAATATCGTTTCCGACTGGGAGATAAGCAGGCACAGTGATAATGGCATCGATTGTTCCGCCTGCCACGGCGACCGGCACAGCTCGGCACGGGATGCAATTAATGCAGAAATTCCAACCCCGGAAACATGTGCTTCCTGCCACGGAAAACAGGTGGGGCAGTACAAGAAAGGAAAGCACGCCCTGGCCTGGACCGCCATGAAGGCAATGCCTACAACCCACCAGCTACCCATGGCCTTGCGGGAGGGAATGAAAGGGTGCGGCGGATGCCATAAACTGGGAGTAAAGACAGAGGCGGAGATAGATGAGTTAAAAAAGCACGGCGCCGGATTCGGTGTTGCCTCCTGCGACGCCTGCCACACCAGGCATATCTTTTCCAAAAAAGAGGCCCGGCAGCCTCAATCCTGCCAGACATGCCATATGGGCTTTGACCACCCCCAATGGGAGATGTACTCCTCTTCCAAGCACGGTGTGCGCGCCTTGTTAAAGCAGTCCGGGGTTTTGCCTGAAACCGCTGCCGCCCCTACCTGCCAGGCATGTCATATGCAGGAGGGAAATCATGAAGTGCGCACCGCCTGGGGCTTTCTGGCAGTTCGTTTGCCTCTTCCGGAAGACCCCGAGTGGAAGGCGGACCAGGTAACTATCCTACAGGCCCTCGGAGTACTCGATCCGGAGGGCAATCCAACCGGGCGCCTGGAGGTGGCAAAGGCCGCTGATGCCGCCCGGTTGACCCGGGAGAGCTGGCAAAAGGAAAGGGATAAGATGATCGAAACCTGCAACCAGTGTCATTCGGTCAATTTTGCCAGAGCGGAGCTCAAAAAAGGAGACCAGATGATAAAAGCGGCCGACCACCTGCTTGCCGAGGCCATTCGCATCGTAGCAGGTTTATACAAAGACAACATCCTTAAAAAGCCCGGAAACTATACCTACCCGTTTCCAGACTTGCTGAGTTTTCATGACGCACCAACGGTTATAGAGCAGAGGCTTTTCGAGATGCACCTCAAACACAGAATGCGGGCCTTTCAGGGAACTTTTCACGCCAACCCGGATTATGCTCTTTGGTACGGCTGGAGCGAGATGAAAAGAGATTTAACGGAGATCAAAACCCTGGCGTCGGAAATGCGGGGTAATAAATCGGAGTAAACATATCTAATAACATCAATAAATCAAAAAGGAGGTTTTTTCATGAAGAAAATTGGAGAACTATATCAAACCGCGGACTGGAAAGCAGAAAAACATGTTCCGGTCATAGAATGTCCTGACAGGGTCACCGCTGACGAGATGTTCGATGTAAAGGTGTCGCTGGGCAAGGAAGTCGCCCACCCAAATACCACGGAGCATCACATACGGTGGATCCAGCTCTTTTTTCACCCCGAGGGAGAAAAATTCGCCTACCAGGTCGGTAACTTTGAATTCACCGCCCACGGGGAGGCCGTGGCAGGTGCGAATGAAGGGCCCGTATACACCAACCACTCTGTAACTGCCAACATGAAGGTAAAGAAACCCGGCACGCTCCATGCCGTAGCGCTGTGCAATATTCACGGACTGTGGGAGAGCAGCAAGGGGCTTACGGTAGAATAATATGGAGGAAACGATGACAACACCAAGACATTGCCCGGGATTTGATGATTTTAAGAACCTAAGTGCCTTTAACTGCAAATGTCCGAACTGCGGAAAGGAAAAAGAGATATTTTCCGGCGAGTTTGATCAGAGGCATTTTTGCTCCGGATGTGGTGAACCGATAGATTTTACCCAGTGTAAAATCGAAGCAACCGGTGGGACAAAGGTTCCTTCTTAACCTTTTTTCCATACCCAAGGTCTCCTTTGTAAATAAAAGTGGTAACTATGTTGTAGTGGAGAATGACCCATGGAAGACATAAACGTTGTTATAGCCGGCTCCGCCGGGGAAGGGGTGCAGACGCTCGGGGACATTCTGGGCCACACCATTTCAGCAAAGGGGTACGCGGTGTTCACGTGGCAGGAGTATGAGTCGAGGATACGGGGCGGGCAAAACAGCTATTCTCTGAGAATAGGTGAAAAGCCTCAAAATGCACCGCTGATGCCCGCAGACGTCCTGCTGGCCTTAAACGAGGGTGCAGTCAAGAAGTACGAGCCGCTTCTCAAAGAGGAGGGAACACTGATCGCTCAAAGCCAAACAAGGGGGCGCATGATCACTATTCCCTTTGCCGAGATCGCCAAAAAGGAGTTTAAGGATAAAATCTACGCCGGCACTATTGCTATCGGAGCCTTGGCAGCCATCCTCGGGGTTGATCTGGAAACTTTGAAGAAAGTTCTCGCTCAAAAGTTCAGGGAAAAGGGTGATAAGGTGGTGGAATCCAACCTATCGGCCGCTGAAGAGGGCTATAGCAAAGCTACACAGGATTGCAGGGACATGTGTCCCTGGGAGCTTCCAAAACGGAAGGCCGGCTATTATCTTATGACCGGAAACGAGGCTGTCTCCCTTGGGGCGGCCTTTGCAGGATGCCGGTTCATTTCGGCCTACCCCATGACACCGTCAACCGGCATTATTTCCCACCTGGCCAGGGAGGAAGCACGCCTTGGGGTTTTCGCCGAGCAGGCGGAAGACGAGATAGCAGCAGTGAACATGGCGCTGGGAGCGAGCTATGCAGGGGCAAGGTCCATGACCGCCACCTCGGGCGGCGGCTTTTCCTTGATGGTGGAAGGGATAAGCCTGGCCGGGATGACGGAAACCCCTCTGGTAATCGTACTCGCCCAAAGACCCGGCCCTGCGACCGGTCTCCCAACCAGGACGGCCCAGGGAGAGCTCCTGTTTGCAATTAATGCCGGGCACGGAGAGTTTTCCAAGATGGTGCTAGCCCCGTCCGATCCCAAGGATTCTTTCCACAAGATGGTGAAGGCCTTCAACCTGGCGGACAAGTATCAAACTCCGGTGATTGTGCTGACCGATCACTTTCTTGCCGACTCCCGATTCTCCATTTTGGATTTTGTACTCGACTCTACTGTCCCAGGCTTCCATCTTGCAAACCCCGAAAAAATAGAGGAATACAAGCGTTACCGGATAACGGAACACGGGATCTCACCCCGGCTCTATCCGGGTCAGAGCAGGCACCTGGTTGGTGTGGACAGCGATGAGCATGATGAAAAGGGGCATATCACGGAAGACCTTGCCTCAACCGTCATATCATTGGTCGAAAAAAGACTCGCCAAGCTCAACGGGCTGAAAAAGGAGGTTTCTCCGCCGGAACAAGCTTATGAGAACGATGCTGATACCGTTCTTGTGGGATGGGGATCATCCCGCGGGGCCATACTGGAAGGCCTCCGTCTTTTGAAAAAGGACGGAAAGGAGGTGGGAATGATCCATTTCACTGAACTGTGGCCGCTGCCGGATTTTGACTTTCCCGAGGGGAAAAACTACATCACGGTGGAAAGCAATTTCACCGGCCAGCTGGCCCGGTTATTGCGCTCTGAGTACGGAGTGAGCTTTCAGGGAACCATCGGCCGCTACGACGGCCTGCCCTTGACCGGTGAATATATAAGGAGCCGCTTCAATGAGCACTATGGATGATTATAAAAATAATGTGGAGATACAGTGGTGCCCGGGCTGCCCCAACTTCGGGATCCTCCAGGCCTTCAAAAAGGCCTTTGTGGAGCTCAACAAGGAGCCAAGCGAAGTGTGCATGGTATCAGGTATAGGACAGGCGGCCAAACTCCCCCACTATCTCAACTGCAATTTTTTCAATGGCCTTCACGGCAGGACCCTGCCCGTCGCCCTGGGTATCCACGTTGCCAATCCAGCACTGACCACCATTGTGGTCACCGGAGACGGCGACTGCTACGGGGAAGGAGGCAATCACTTTATCCATGCCCTGCGGAGAAACCCGGATATCACCATGGTGGTGCACAATAACGAGATATACGCATTGACCAAGGGTCAGGCCTCTCCCACCACCCCAAGGGGCGAAAAGAGGACACTCCAGGCAAGGGGCGTGGAACTAGCCCCGTTGAACGCAATGGCCATTGCTATCCTCCAGGGGTGCAGCTTTGTGGCAAGGGGATTCGCAGGAGACGTGGAGTACCTTAAGGGCCTCCTGGTAGAGGCGATTTCCCACCGCGGATTCTCTTACGTGGATGTGATCCAGCCCTGTATCACCTGGGGTACGCACCCGGTGAGCTGGTACAGGGAACGCATCTACAAGGTAAGCAATGACTACAATCCCGGCAACCGGGAAACCGCCCTGGAGAAGTCCATGGAATGGGGGGAGAAACTGCCCACAGGAGTCATCTACCGGACATCTCCAGGAAAACTTTTTGCAGGCAGGTTCAGAAAAACAGTAACCGACCGGGTGCTGGCCGACCTGCAGCCTCCGGGCAGGGAAAAGATGCTGGAATTCCTGTCTGAATTCAGGGCGGCTGAAGGCTCCTCTTAGCAGGAGGGCTGTATATCATTTTACGCTTCTGCGGATTACTTTGCGTACATTTAATGTTTTACGCTAAAGGAGTAGCATAATGGGCAAAATCGCAGTCATTATAACGGACATGTTCGAGGATGCGGAATATTCCGAACCGGCCAAGGCATTCAACCCGAAGGCGGGCCCGAGGACCTTATTCAGGAGGCGATAGACTCATGCCCGGTCGAATGCATTCACTGGAAGGAATAACCGGAAGGAAGAGCGTGAACATGAATATGGAGGATCCTATGAAAATGAAGGTGGATCAATTTAAATGCGGAGGCATCGGAATCTGTGTAAAGGAGTGTCCGCAAGGCTTCCGTTTCCAGCCGGGGAGCAAAAAGGCTATAGTTGTCCCCGATCAGGTTCCACCCTCCCTTGAGCCGAAGTGCCGGGAGGTAGTGAAAATGTGTCCTAACAGGGCGATTATTATGGAAGAATAGAGGGAAAGGTAAGATAAGTATGGCAAAGGATCCGGTATGCGGTATGGAGGTGGACGAGGATAAGGCAGGACATGTTTACCAATACCGCGGCAAAAACTATTTTTTCTGCTCCGAAAGATGCAAGAATTTCTTCAAGCAAGAACCAGAAAGATACCTGAATGTACTGGAGAAAGAATTCCCTGATAAGCGAAAGATCGCTATCGTGGGTGCCGGGCAGGTAGGTGCAACCTTTGATCATCATGACCATCAAGGGCACTCTATGTCCGGGAAGGGCCATGGAAAGGGAGGACACCAGCAGCATCACGCCCACATGGCTGCGGATTTCAGAAGGCGGTTCTGGGTATCACTGGTTATCACCATTCCTTTGCTCGTGCTCTCGCCGATGATACAAGGCTTTCTGGGCCTCGGGGATAAGCTGAGATTCGGCGGGGACCTTTACGTGCTCTTCGGCCTCTCCTCTGCGGTCTTTATTTACGGCGGATACCCTTTTCTCAAGGGCCTGTTTGACGAGCTCAAGGAGGCCCAGCCGGGCATGATGACCCTGATCGGGATAGCAGTCACTGTCGCCTATGTATACAGCGGCATAGTGGTGTTCGGCCTGCCTGGAAAAATATTCTTCTGGGAACTGGCCACCTTGATCGACATCATGCTCCTGGGCCACTGGATCGAGATGAAATCCGTAATGGGGGCCTCCCGTGCCCTGGAGGAGCTGGCGGAGCTCATGCCGTCCAAGGCCCACAAGCTCATGCCCGACGGGAGCACGAAGGATGTCTCCATTAAGGAACTCCGCGTGGGCGACAGGGTGCTGGTAAAACCCGGTGAAAAGATTCCTGTTGACGGACAGGTTGTAGAAGGTGAAAGCTCTGTCAACGAGGCCATGCTCACCGGCGAGTCGAAGCCGGTTGAAAAGAAGGCAGGCTCCCCTTTGGTAGGGGGAGCTATAAACGGGGAAGGGTCTATGACGGCGGAGGTTCAGAAAACCGGCAAGGATTCGTTCCTTTCCCAGATGATAGAACTTGTGGAGGAGGCCCGGCAGAGCAAGTCGAGGGGCCAGGATCTGGCAAACCGGGCGGCCCTGTGGTTAACGATTATCGCGCTTTCCTGCGGAGCTGTTACCTTGATTGTCTGGCTTGGGATCATACATAAGGATTTCGCCTTCTCCCTGGAACGGATGGTCACCGTGATGGTCATCACCTGCCCGCACGCCCTGGGATTGGCAGTTCCTTTGGTGGTAGCCGTATCCACGGCCCTCTCCGCCAAGAACGGGCTTTTGATAAGGAACCGTGCCTCCTTTGAGAGAGGCAGGAATATCCAGGCGATCATATTCGACAAGACTGGAACCCTCACCAAGGGGGAATTCGGAGTAACCGACACCGTTTCCTTGTCAGAGGATATGGATGAAAAGAAATTGCTCAGATACGCCGCCTCCGTGGAGTCGAACTCGGAACATCCCATAGCCAGGGCAATTACTGCCTCCGTTGAAAACCCCCCTCATGTGAAGGATTTCAAGTCAATACCCGGGAAGGGAGCACAGGGTAAAGTGGAAGGAAGCAGTGTTAAGGTCGTAAGCCCGGGTTTTCTTCGAGAAAACAATGTGACCATGGAGGATGAGCGGATTGAAAAATTCAATTCTCAGGGAAAAACTGTTGTCTTTGTCATGATAGACGGGCAATTAAAGGGCGCCATTGCCCTTGCGGACATCATCAGAGATGAATCAAAGGAGGCCATCTCCAGGCTCAAGGAGATTGGAATCCGCTGCATGATGCTCACCGGGGACAATAATCTGGTGGCCAGGTGGGTGTCTGAAGAAATCGGCCTGGACGAATATTTTGCGGAGGTTTTGCCGAAGGATAAGGCGGAGAAGGTTAAAGAAGTTCAGTCAAGGGGACTGATTGTGGCAATGACCGGGGACGGGGTAAATGACGCCCCCGCCCTTGCCCAGGCCGATGTGGGAATTGCCATCGGGGCAGGTACCGATGTGGCCGTGGAAACCGCCGACATCGTTCTTGTCCGGAGTAATCCCCTTGATGCGGTCGCAATCTTGGACCTTGCACGCGCCACCTATCGGAAGATGGTGCAGAACCTAGCCTGGGCCACCGGGTACAACGCCTTTGCCATACCCCTTGCCGCTGGGGTGCTCGCCTCCTACGGGATACTTCTCTCACCCGCAATGGGCGCCATACTGATGTCCCTTAGCACCGTGATTGTGGCAATTAACGCAAGGTTTCTTAAGGTAAAGAATAACGCCCGGTAAACGAACCGGTGCGCTGGTTTTAATTGGAATATAATCCTTGGAAACAAACGGTATATACCCAATAACCCGGAGGCAAGGAAATGACCATTTTCAGATCAACGATATTTCTTCTGCTTTTACTTTCGGCATTGGCCATGGACGCCAAGGCCTCAGAATCTACACGGATTCCCGAACATTTGAGGCATGATATCCAGGAGGCCGAGCAATTATTCCGCAAGAGGTGCACGGAATGCCACTCAATGGAAGCGGCCCTTTCGAGCAGGGCTTACCGGGACTGGCGCCTGGGCATATCCCACAGGCACGGAAAGGGTTCCGGCTGGATCTCCGACGAAGAGGCGGAGCTCATCTTTATCCACCTGGTGGTTCACCTGGAGCCGAACCTTGAACCGGACATCCAGGCAAAGGAGATGGAGCCCAAGGAAAACTGGAAGATCCTCATTTGCTTGATCACCGGGTTCAGCACCCTGGCACTGCTTGTTACCACGGTGATCTTCGGACACAACAAAAAACTGAGGCGTAAATGGTTCAAAGGGCACGGCTTCTTCGCCGTTGCCACCCTTGCTGCCGCCATAATCCACGGGGGCTATTGCTCTTATGTGTTCTTTTTTAATTAGGGCAAGAAGGGATTTTTGAAACCCGAAAATTCACGGAGGTGGACACATGACAGGTCACCGGATCGAGGTCGATTCATTGGGAGAAGTAAAGATTCAGGCCTCTGCCTATTACGGGGCCCATACCCAGCGTGCCCTGGAAAATTTCCCTATAAGCGGTCTCCGCGTGCCCCGGGAGTTCATTCGGGCCATGGGAATTATCAAGTTGGCGGCGGCTGAGGCGAATATGTCACTAAATCTTTTAGGCAAAAGGCCGGGAAAGGCCATCACCCGCGCAGCAGGAGAAGTGGCTGAAGGTGCATTCGACGAGCATTTCGTGGTGGATATCTATCAGACCGGGTCCGGTACCTCCACCAACATGAACGCCAATGAAATTATTGCCAACAGGGCCATAGAGCTTTTGGGAGGCAGAATCGGAACAAAGAGCCCTGTTCATCCCAATGACCACGTGAACATGTGCCAGTCCAGCAACGATGTGATTCCGAGTGCACTACACATCTCGGCCCTGGAGTGTATCGAAAAAACCCTTCTTTTTGATTTGAAAAATCTCCAGGGGACCCTCAGGAAAAAGGCTCCTATTGTAAAACAACAAGGGCGTCAACCGCAACAGGACGATTTCCGGATATAATCACGGGGTTGATGTCTACCTCCTTTACCCTTTCGTCCTCCACCCCAATCCTTCCCACATTCATCAGCATCTCGGATAGCCTCTCTTTATCAGCAGGCTCCATTCCCCTTACTGCATCCAGTATCTTGCGGGCCTTTATTTCGGCCATCATCTCCATTGCATCCCTCTTTTCCAAAGGGGCAAGCCGGAATGATACATCCCTCAATATTTCCGTGAATATGCCCCCTAGCCCGAACATAACGCATGGACCGAACTGGGGATCCCTCATAAGGCCTATGACCAGCTCCCTTTTTCCGGATATCATCTCCTGGGCCAGTACTCCGCCCCTTTTACCGTTCATTTTGGCCTTTATATCATTGAAGGTATCCAGGGCCTCCTTTTCATCCCTGATACCCGTCCTTACCAGGCCCTTTTCCGTCTTATGGCTTATATCCGGGGAATTTGCCTTCATAACCATGGGCAGGCCCACGTTCTGTATCGCGAGTTTTACATCCTGCCCGGTCTCAAGCACCATCTCCCTGGTTATGGGAATGTTGTAAGATTCCAAAACCAATTTGGATTCATGCTCGGAAAGGGTTTTCTGTCCATTGTCTATAGCATTACCTATTATGTCCATATATCCCCTATTTAAAAATATTCCTTGATATTATAACCTTTTCTATCTCCTTGGTGCCCTCGTACAGCTCCAGTATCTTTGCGTCACGGTATACCCTCTGGACCTTGTACTCATCAATGTATCCGTAGCCTCCGTGCAACTGAAGCGCCTCATCCGCAGACCTTACAGCCACCTCACCGGAATACCACTTGGCCATGGCAATAAGACTGTGATCCAGTGTCCCCCGGTCAGCAAGCCACGCAGCCTCATAATACAAATTCCTTGCCGCCCTGGTCCGGGTGGCCATTTCCGCTATCTTGAACCGGTTTGCCTGGAAAAAAGAAAGGGGCTTGCCGAATTGATGCCTTTTTTTGGCATAGGATATACTTTCATCCAGTGCGGCCCTAGAAATGCCGACCGCCATGGCACATATATGGAGCCTGGTGAGGTTAAAAAACGTCATCAGCTCTCTGAACCCCTCCCCCGGTTCTCCGACCATATTGACGGCGGGCACCCTGACATTTGCAAACGATACCTCCGCTGTGTCGCTGGCCCTTATCCCCAGCTTTCCGTACAGTTTTTCTGCCTTGAACCCCCGCCTGTCCGTCTCCACGATAAAAAAGGTATGTCTTTGATGTCTGTCCGGGTTATCAGGATCAGTAAGGCAGAACACCATGAGGTAATCGGCCAGGTCACCGTTGGTAATAAACATCTTGGACCCGCTGACAACGTATTCCTCTCCTTCTCTTACCGCGGTTGTAATGGCTCCTGCGACATCGGAGCCGGCATCCGGTTCAGTGATCGCGGCACCCATTATGGCCTTTCCCTGGACCAGGGGAGGAAGGTATCTTCTCTTTTGCTCCTCGGTGCCGAACCTGCAGAGAAGCTCTGCCCCAAATGTGGAGGTTATAACCGCATTGCCCATACCGGCATCCACCGCCCAGAATTCTTCCGTTATAAGGCAATGCTCAAAGAAACCGAGCCCCGCCCCTCCATAGGAATCGTCTATAAAGACCCCAACAAAACCATGCTCACATGCCTTTCTCCATATATCCAGATCAAAGGTCTCGTTTCTGTCAAATTCCAGGGCCCTTTCAGGAAACTCCCCGGTGGCAAATTCTCTTGCCGCCCTCTGGATATCCTCCTGTTCCTTTGTGAGCCTGAAATCCATACCTACCCCTTTTTCAGCTCCAGGATCCTCTCCTTTAAAACCGGCACTATCTTCTGCCAGTCCTCCACTATGCCGTAAT